>JAJZAW010000003.1:0-12989 GCA_021799185.1 Thermoplasmata archaeon | reverse complement strand
TGAAACCCGTGACAATAAAATATGCTCCTACGGCTATTACCACACCTCCAAGATAAACCAGTACAAAGAAGAAGAAATAGAAGCCCAGCGTGGCTATTAGTATTCCCATTATTGTCCTGCTGTTGTTCAACAAATCTGAAATGTAATTCTGGCTAAAATCTTTAACGATTTCTCTGATTAACAAAGAACGGATGCCCATAAGCACAGTGGCAGGCATTTTTTCCTGCCTTTGAGGCCATCTATTTTCATGAATAACATTTACTGTGAGTAACATAAAATGTATCTTGAAAAACATTATTAAATGCTTTAAACTTTGATATTATGCAGAATGAAAGGCCTACGTGGGACCAGTATTTTATGAGGATGGCTTTCCTTGCCGCTTCCCGATCAAACTGCACAAGGAGAAAAGTTGGAGCTGTCATAGTCAAGGACAAAAATGTTCTGGCTACCGGATACAATGGTCCGCCCTCCGGGACGGTTCATTGCGATGTTGTTGGCTGCATAAGGGACGAACTTGATGTCCCATCCGGTGAAAGGCATGAGCTCTGCCGCGGCCTTCACGCCGAACAGAATGCCATAATCCAGGCAGCTGTTCACGGAGTTAGCATAAAGGATGCAGTAATATATGTCACAACACATCCTTGTGTTGTCTGCTCAAAGATGCTTATGAATGCGCAGATCAGGGAAATAATATATGCGCAGGGATATCCTGATGAACTTTCCGAACTAATGCTGCTGGAAAGTGATATCAAAAAGAGACGATTTGAACTTCCGGAAGAAGAAGTTAGGGCAATGCTTGGTGAGTTCTATGCAACCACCCCAGGGAGTGATTGAAGACTCACGATAATAGAGGGGTTTATTCATCTCCGCAAAAACTTTGAAAAGGGAGAGGAGGGCGCGTGCCGCGAACGCCGTAGGAAAATGCAGGGCTTTTCCATTCCTGTGACAATTTTTATATCATAGGTATGTATGGGGCAATCGTGATTCACATTGCCATAGCTACGGAGCTGGCTAATTTTGTGGTGGGGCTCATACAGGCCCTGGGATATCCCGGTATCTTTGTTCTGATGCTCCTGGAGGGCCTTCTTCTACCCATTCCATCAGAAGTTGTTATGGCTTTCGGCGGCTACTTAGCTTTTTCTGGCGGACTGCTTGGAGTTGCTGGCATGCCTGCATTTATCATCCTGCTTGTTGTGGGCAGCTTGGGAAATCTCACCGGTGCGTATCTTGCATATATGCTCGGTGATTACGGTGGCATTCCACTGATAATCAGATACGGAAGATACTTTATGCTGGATGAATCTTCCATACGCCGGACCCACGAATGGTTTCTCAAGTACGGTCCTCTCTCGGTTTTCTTTACAAGGCTTGTCCCCATATTTCGCACTTTCATTTCCATACCTGCCGGAATTGCCCGGATGAACAGAGCATCATTCCTGTTGTTGACGCTTGCAGGTGCACTTATATGGGACAGCTTCCTCATATATTTCGGATATGCCCTGGGCCCCCACTGGGGAAGTATTCTCTCGTATTTTGATGAGTACCAGTATGTTGCAATTGCTATTCTTGCAGGAATAGTACTTTGGTGGTTTTTTTCAAAACTCAGCAAAAAAAGACAGCAGAAAACCGTTTCCTGAATTTTTTTCAGCGTGTCTCAGGCTGACCAGGAATATTCTAATGGGGAAGGCCGTTCTCTTTACCTTACAACCTCCAAAGTCTTTCGAGCAATGATCTAAATGGCAGTCTTTGAGGCCAACCATGAATTCCATTATGGAGAGTTATTTGCGAAAAATCTTTTCTGTCAAAGTTTCCTGTAAAATGCCATGAGGAGCTAAGTCACGTGCTTCATTGAATATCATGAAAGTATTGAATATGGATAAGTACGGAAATCACGCCAAACAGTGCTGCTGATGACCACTCCACTGCTGACGGATGACAAATCAGTAACGTGAAAGCTTCATTCAATATTTAATAGAAACTGAATTTCAGAGAAAATCAGTACTCACATAATGCAAATAGGAAGTAAGGAAAATTAAGGCAGAAAATCGGCACAGAAAAATTTTGGATACTCCCTATGGGAGGGGTATCCTTGCCACGAGAATAGCCAGAATTGTGCCATAAATTACTGTGACTATGTAAAGGGCAAGCATACCCATGTTGACGTAGCTCTTCCCCTTTTCACTCATGGTCAGATCCTTTATTATTCCACCCAGCCCGTTCACTGCATGGTAGCTTATAACCCACACAAATACTATGAAGAATGCAAGCCACCAGGGGTTATGCATATTTTCTATAACCGACGTGAAAAACTGTATGGGATGCCCGAAATCAATATGAGCAACATATAGGTGTACGCCCAGAAAGAATATTAGGAAAAGGCCTGATGCCGCTTGAAACATTCTTCCTATGGAACCTGTGGAACTTCTCACTTCTCTCCCATTGTTCATTTCAATTTCTGCCATCTCAGCTCGCCCCCAGGAACATATAAGCGTAGTAGAGGAATATACCCAGTAATATCATAGCAATAACTTCAAACACATAGAACATCACCTTGTTTTTATGGAGTCCGATTCCAAGTTCATTCAATGCAAGTCTTGTTCCATTTGCACCGTGGTAGAATATCACCAGAGCCAGCAGAACATCCAGCACAAGGAATGAATCGAACGGGCCGTATGTAACTGATGTCACAAGGCTATTGTAAGAGGCTTTCCCCACCAGCAGATGTGAAAGCACAAAAAGATGCAAATAAAGATAAAATACTATTACCAGACCACTGAACCTGTGCATGGCGAAAGCAAAATAGCCTATTCCCTTTCTGTAAAATTTTACCCAGCCCATGGGGCCTTCTCGCAGATTTTTCACATTCTCCTCAACCATTTCAATGCCTCCTGAATAAACTCTGGAACTCGTATTTAACCATACTCCCCCTCAGCTTCTGGATCGCATATGATGGATCAACGCCCTTGGGGCATACTTCTGTGCATTCACCCACGAAGTGGCATCTTGATGTCCCCTCTGGACCGCTGGCAATCTCAAGCCTGTATTTTGCCCCCTGGTCCCTGTTGTCTGCAACGTATCTCCATATTGCTGCCAGCGGTGCTGGCCCGAGATAATCAGAATCAGATCCTTCTATTGGGCAGGCTGCCATACAGAGACCACATTTGATGCACAGTGAATAATCT
This sequence comes from Thermoplasmata archaeon, assembly GCA_021799185.1. GTDB lineage: Archaea > Thermoplasmatota > Thermoplasmata > Thermoplasmatales > Thermoplasmataceae > UBA509. The sequence goes on along the minus strand of JAJZAW010000003.1, from coordinate 9,807 downwards.
ATAAATTCATCAAACTGAGCCGGGGTCTGGAGTAATTCAGATTCGTATTTTACATTTTCATCATCCCGTATGATGTATGGTTTCACAGCCTTGTATTTATCAAAGAAGCCATCTATGTCAACCGCCAAATCCCTTATGACATTGTAATGCTTCAATGGTGCTACCTTTATTTTATCACCTTTCAGGCTTTCGGTCGTCGTAGAACATGCCATATGGGGTTTCCCATCTATTTCCATTCCACAGCTTCCACATATTTCCATCCTGCAGGAATATCTGAATGAGAGACTCGGATCAATATTCTCCTTTATGTAAAGGAGCGCCTCAAGGACTGTGGATACCTTATCCTTTGGCACATTAAACGACTGTAGCTTAGGGTTACCCTTTTCATCCGTTCTTGTGACTTCTACTACAAGCTCTTCCATATTATGCACCTCAATATGACCTCACGGTTGGCTGCCATTTGGTTACAACTACGGGCCTGTATGAGAATACTGGCCCATCCCTGGAATATGTCGCAATGGTATGCTTCATGAAGTTGGCGTCATCGCGATCCGGGAAGTCACGCCTGTAGTGCGCTCCCCTGCTCTCAGTCCTCTGGAGTGCCCCAGCGGTGATGATTTCTGCTAGATCCAGCATAAAGCCAACCTCGAATGCCCACTCCAGCTCCAGGTTAAATGTAGATGCTTTGTCCTGAATAGTAATCTTCTCATACCTCTCCTTCAGTGCCGCTATATTCTTGAGGCTGTTTTTCAGAGCGTCAGCAGTTCGAAAGACTCCAACGTTCTTATCCATATTGATTCTGAGATCTTCCCTGATCTTTGCCACATTTTCTCCGCCATCTCTCTTCAGCATGTCTTCCCAGATCCTTTTTTCTTCGTCGCGGACCTGAGCTGCGTCAAGATCCGGTATTGAATGTGAACCTGCCCACTCAGCCGCAGCAACTCCTGCCACATTGCCAAGAGCTAGACACTCGTTGGTAGAATTTGAACCAAGTCTGTTTGCGCCATGAATGCTTACGCATGCGTTTTCCCCAGCCACAAAGATCCCGGGCACTGATGTGGTAGTTTTTACATTGGAATCTATGCCGCCCATTGTATAATGTGTTGCCGGATGCACAGGGACAAGTTCTGTGTGGGCGTCTATGCCATTAAACTTCTTTGCTATTTCAGTGATCATGGGAAGCCTTTCATCCAGCTTATCTGCTATATGCCGCATGTCCAGGTAGACGTATTCCATATCGCCATATTCGCCCTTAACACCGCGCCCTGCCTCAATCTCCCACATAATGGCACGTGATACAACATCTCGGGAGGCTGTCTCGAATTTATGCGGTGCATACGTACCCATGAATCGCTCCTTCTTGTTGTTGAGAAGGTATCCGCCCTCAGCCCTTGCGGCTTCAGTAATTAAGATTCCTGATGGGACAAGCCCAGTAGGATGAAACTGAATAAACTCCATATCCTTCAGGGGAATTCCAGCTCTGTATGCTATGCCATCGCCATCTCCGGTCACAGAATGCGCATATGTGGCAAACTGGTAAAGCCTACCAGCACCACCCATTGCAAATATAAGGGCTTTTCCCTGAAATACAACAAAATCCCCTGTCCTGAGATTAATGGTGGTCACTGAATTCAGCTGTCCACCATTGAGAATTAACTTAGTTGCGAAATACTCGTTATAAAAATGAATGTTGTACTTCATTGCTCGGCTGAAGAGGGTTTGCATCACATGAAAGCCTGTTTTATCTGCAGCAAACGTTGCTCTTGGAAAACTCAGTGCACCAAAATCCCTCTGCGATATGGTCCCGTCCGGATTACGGCTCCATGGGCACCCCCAGTGATCTGTTGTATAGATTTGCTCAGGCACAAGTCTTACAAATTCTTCAATGGCGTCCTGGTCACCCAGATAGTCGCTGCCTTTTATGGTGTCAAAGGCGTGTAGATCAAAGGAATCCTTCGGATTCAGAACTGCACTGGTACCGCCTTCCGCTGAAACAGAATGCGACCTTAATGGATAAAGTTTTGATACCAGTCCTATTGATAATTTTGGATTATGTTCTGCTGCAGCTATGGCAGCGCGAAGACCAGCCATCCCACCGCCAAGAATTAAAACGTCTTCCTTTATTTTTTCCAACTGAAATCTAATTAGGATGATTTCTAATAATATAGTTTTTTTTGTAGATATTACGATGTGCCACAATCATATACACTATATTTTTATAAAATTTTTCACACGACGGGATTTCCTGGAATCTTATCTGAGGGCGGATACACACAAATTGTCATTCTTCCCCTTGAATTCCCCCGGCAGGTATCCCTTCGCCTTTATCGCTTATAAATTCTTTCCTGGATTATGGTTCCCAGAGTTCTCGTGAATTTGAATGCAATTACTGTATACAGGGGGACCTTGTTTAAAACGCATGCGATGCCACACAGTCATTTCGTTAAACGACTTGGCAGGCATTATCAGATTATATGGTATTGCTATCGCAAACTCTCTACCCCTGTCAATGCCTATTCTCATATGAATTGCCCTTCAGGCACCGTAATCATAAAGAAGATCCAGATCTGAAATATCTTTGCAGTGAATTGAATCCAGCAGCAAAAGCACGGTACTGGAGCTTTCCTGACACAATTAAAGCGGTGATTGATGCGATGGATTTCGGAGTAACCAGGCCAGTCTTCTTGGACCGGGTGCAAGAATCAGAAATTTTTCTATTTTCATAATGTTTTTATATTTGATTGTAATTTATTGTTGTCAACTAATGGTTGACAACAGGAGGATAAGAATATGGCAATAAGAAGAAAGAGAGACGAAGACGACTGGAGAAGCCCCTGGGATGAAGAGTTTGATGACATGTTCAGGGACTTTGGCTTTGACTTTGACAGGTTCAATGACAGGCTCATGAGGATATGGGACAGATTCCTGAAGGACCCGGACGTTAAGACTTACGGCCCGTATGTTTACGGATTCTCTTATAAGATTGGCCCCGACGGGAAGCCTGTATTCGAAGAGTTCGGCAATGTGCCCAGAAACATGATTCCTGGGGCATCGGAAACGGTAGAGAAGGATGTAAGGGAACCTATGACCGATTTCAATGAAGACAAAAACAAGGTTTATCTCACCTATGAACTCCCCGGCATATCCAAGGAGAATATTGAATTGAATGTCTCAGAGCGGAACGTCACCATCAATGTGCGCAATGGCCCAAGGAAATATTACAAGAGCATGGACTTTGATTACGACATCAAGCCTGAAACTGCAAAGGCGAAGTTCACCAACGGCATACTTGACCTGACCATTGACAAGGTTAACGGGGACAAGAGCAGCGGGAAGAAAATTCAGATAGAGTGATGAGAAATGATTGACGATGACCTTGAGGCATTCATTAGCGCAATAGAGAACTCTACCCGCAGAGAAATTCTGAGAAGCCTCATCATCGATCAGTCATATGCTCTGCAGATAAGCAGGATCATAGGTGTTTCTCAGCAGGCCATTAATAAACAGCTGGAGTTACTGGAGAAAGCAAACCTGATCTCATCCGCAGGATATGAGCCAAGCAGCCTCGGAGCTAGAAGGAAAATTTACAGGCCTACGGGATTTTCCACTTTAGTTGCGGACTATTCCCGTAATTTTATAACTGTCAAACGATATGAGATTCCTCTGGATCCAAATAGCCAGGAAGAACAGGAAAATCCCCAAGTTGAAAGTCCGTCAGAACTCATAAAGAAAATTGGGGATGTTGACCGCCAGATAGACGAACTGATGAAAGACAGGAATCGGCTCATTGCTACAAAGGATCAGCTCATGGGAAGGATTAATGCTTACATATCAACCATGGTGCCTGATCCGACGTCCAGGCTTGTTCTGATATATTATGTGGACAGCATGGATCCAGAATATGTGAGCCGTAAGTTGAATCTGCCACTCAACCTGGTAATGCAGATTGTAGAGACATATTTCAGATAAAATCACTCAATTTTATTGCAGAAGAGATTCATAAATTCCAGTTCCTTCTCCGTCAAATCTGCAAGGAATATAAGGGATGAGGGGCTTGATTTCCAGGATAATTTCATTAAGTTTTCAAACTTTCCATAGCATAAGCTTTCTCCGGTCTGGCTTATCTTAGATGCAACCACAAACAGGGAATTTTCCATAACAGTTCCGGCATCATACTTTTTTTCAAGCTGATACAGGTAGTTGAAGGCTTCCTCCGGATACATTGTGCGATTTTCTTTAAGATCCAGTAGGATAATGGTATGAAACCCCATGTCCCTGTTCCGCCTCATCTTATCCAGCACGCTTCTTGGGTTGAATCGGTCTGTCAGGAAAGGAAGTGAAACCGGTGGGCCCATCCTGTAGGGAAGAAGACCAACTTTTCCCGGAAGGGTTGTAAGTATTGACGCATTTTCAACTATATTAACGGCGACTCCTGCAGCAGTTGCGTCCATGCGCAGCTGATTATGTGTCGTGGCGGCAAGAGGATCGCCAGTGACAATAACGCAGATGTCATGATTCCCAGCCTCCTTCAACAGCAAGGCTGAATTCTCAACATCTTCGCGGCCAAGGGTAAAAATGTCCTTGCCTGTTATGGATGAAAGATCATTTGCTGTTTTCTCCGGCGAAACGGATGTGTATGCCTCAAAGTATATCTTATCGCATTTCGAAATAATTCTCATTTCCTCAAGGGTTATACTGTCAATACCCCTGAGGCCAAGTCCCAGAATGTGAATCATATCAGTTGCTGTTTATCTCTTCCTCTATCCTTATGAGTTCATTCAACTTTGCAAGCCTTTCCCCGCCAATGGTGCCGGTCTTTATGAAGATGGAGCCGAAGGCTACCGAAAGATGAGCCGCAAAATCGTCTGTGGTTTCTCCGCTCCTGTGGGATACCGTGTTCCTTATGCCTGCAGCAGTGGCAAGGCGCACCGTCTCAGCAGTTCGCGAGAGGGACCCAACCTGGTTAACTTTTATCAGGATTCCGTTGGTGGATTTCTTTTCTATCCCAATCTTAAGGCGCTCCGGATTGGTAGTATACAGATCGTCGCCCACTACCAGACTTTTCTGGGAAATTTTCTTAGTTACTTCAGCAAAGCCGTCGAAGTCTGTATCCACCATGGGATCTTCAATGAAGTAGAAATCATGATCCCTGGAGAATGATACTGCGTAATCTATTTGCTGATCCCTTGTTTTTGGCCCATTTTTGTAAATGTACTTCCCTCCCTCGAAGAAAGAATCTGCCGCAAAATCAACGCCCTTCAGGATCCTTACATGATACTTTGAGGATGTCTCAGAAACGGCCTGATGCATTATTTCAATGGCCTCTTCATCACTTATGTTTGCAGTCCATGCCTTTTCATCCCCAAGGCCCACACTAATACCCTTCAGTTTCTCCGAGAGGATCTCACCAATTCTCCGGTGTGCCATGGCGTTTACGTAGGCTGACTGCAGAAAGCTTTCTGCCTGGGCCGAAACAAGGAACTCCTGTATTGTTGTGCCCCCTTTGGAATGCTTGCCACCACCTATGACATTGCCCATGGGTCTTGGAAGTTTCCTTGCAAACGCCCCTCCGACATAACTGTAAAGTGGTATTCCCATGTATGAGGCCACGGCCCTGGCATTTGCCACAGAGAGCGCCGTAGAAAGGTTTCCTCCCATATTTTCCATATATTCAGTGCCGTCGGCTTCCATAATGGTTCTGTCCAGCCCAACCTGATCCAACGCGTTGAACCCTATAATCTTTGATCTCAGCTTTTCTTCAAAGAATTTTATAGCACCGTCCGGTCCGCTCTTTGGAAAAGCCTTCACCTCAGTTTCTCCCGTGCTGGCACCTGAAGGTGCGGAGCATCTACCCATTACGCCCTCAACAAATACATCGGCCTCAACCGTGAAATTGCCTCTGGAATCTATTACCTTTCTCAACCTTATATCATCTATGGGCAGTTCGTTTATCATGCTTTGATCAATGCTCCAGGCGTCTTAAAGTATTTTATTCCTCCTTTTTATGCAGATTTGCCTTGTATCTTGATGCAAAGGTGTTGTAGTTTGCCTTGTACTTTGTCCATAGATCCATGTATTCCTGGCTTACATTGCCTATTACCTTTGCGGGTACACCAACAGCAATGGCCTTTTCTGGAATTTCAGAGTTGTTTTTCACTACCGCTCCTTCACCTATTGCAGCCCAGGTTCCAATACGGGCAAAATCAGATACAACAGCACCCATCCCTATGACAACCCAGTCCGATATTGTAGGCGTATGCACCACCGAAAGGTGCCCCACAGTGACATGGCTTCCTATTGTTGTTGTTTCGCCAGGCCTTGCGTGCACTACCACATTATCTTCAATTGCGCTGTAATCACCTACAATTATTTTCCCGTAGTCGCCCCTCAGGACAGCCCCCGGGCCAATCCAAACCTCTTTTCCGATGGTAACGTCGCCGATAACCGTTGCATCTGGAAAAACATAGGCGCTCTTATCAACATTTGGCATCCGTCCCTCAAAAGTGTATATTCCCATTGCACGTAATCTGTTTCTATGTTAATCATTTTGCGCAATTATTATTTCATCTTCCTCCGCCTTCAGAATTTTGAAGATATCCAATGCACTGTATTTGAAATCCAAAAGCGGTTTCTGTACAGCCAGGCCAGATACTATTGAACCCACTGCGCAGCTATGGACTGTATCAAGGCCCTTATAAATACCCAAATAAAACCCGGCCCTGTATGCATCCCCTGCACCTATGGTGTCAAACACAACATCTGATTTTCTTGATCTTATTTCTGTCCTGCCGTGAGGCCCATACACTGTGGATCCCCTGGCGCCTCTTGTGACAATGGTCTCAGGAGCCATACTTGTTATCTCGTCTTCCGGTACACCCACAATCTTTGAAGCCACAGAAAGCTCATGTTCGTTTAGAATCCATAGGCTGGTGGCAGATACCATCCTTATGATGTTGTCTCTTGAATACCTGTATGATATTTCCTGTCCGGGATCAAAGACCTTTCTTCCCTCCATATTTTCGGCAATGTTCATATAGTCATCCTGTGGTCCTGTTCCGAGATGAATCCATCTGTATTTCGAACCACTCTTGAGGACTTCCCTTGAAAATGGTTTATCCATTGGCCCCTGGTAAATATAATAGACCTGATCCCTGCCGTCTGTGGCAGAATAACATATTGGTCCAAAATCTCCTGATATGCTGATATGATCGGTGTCTATGTTCCTGGATTTAAGAAATTCGAGGAATTTGCCATGCGAATTTCTGGATACCGCAGAATACAGATGAAATGGTATACCCAGAGATGATGCAATTATTGCGAAATTTCCGGCCGTGCCGCCAAAGTTCTCCTCGTGGCGCTGTATATTTACGGAACCTCTGCTGGGAAGCGACGGCACCCGCATGACAACATCTATGTTGAGATGACCAAAAAAAGCCAGAAAATTATCTTCCATACTCTGGTATTGCCCTTTCACTAATAATATTCTTCTGATGTTTAATCAATACCTAGAGAGTTGATTAAAACCAGCTGACATCCATTAAGATACGATTCATAGGGAAAGTTGAACCCGTATCATTTTCCTGAATATATCCTTTACAAGATTTTCCGGAGTTCTCTCCGGAAATGGATTATTAACAGGTACCAAAATCCCACTTAAATTATGCTGAAACGCCAGCAGATCGCCTTCATTTTCATATACAACTGTAATGGTGCCAGTATTAGGACCAATCCCTGCCGATACAATGGCATTCGATATCTGTGGCTCTCCAGAAACAAGCATCATAAAAAGCGATTCCTTCAGCCTGATGCGCGACTCTGGCTGCAGCTTTTGAGATCGTTCAAAGGATATGGCTATCTGCTCCCTGGAAACAACCATCTTGGAATCAAGAATGCAGAAAAAACCAGAGTGATCCGCATTAAGAAATGTTTTGGGTGAAGGAAAATGTTTTCCCACCACGTTAAATGATTTGAGTTCAGGCTGCATTGGCTCCTGTGTTTCCCTGTTTTGGCCCAAAGAGTTTTGGGTTAAGGAAGTCGGCCACACGTGAGAGAAACTTCTGCTTCTCTGGACTTGCGATAAGCGCATTCTCCCAGACCTCACTTATATTGGCCACAGGCACAACTTCAATTCGGTCCTTATGAAGGCTGTCCAGCACAATGTCACCAAAGTTTGCAGCCGGAACAACGACTCTTTTCATGCCAGCCTCAATGGCTGCTTCAACCTTAGCTGTGACGCCTCCAACAGGGAGTACGGCACCCCTCACGCTCAGCGATCCGGTCATAGCGACAGTTTGATCAACAGGAATGTTTTCAATTGCAGATATTACAGCAGTCGCGATTGAGACGCTGGCTGAGTCGCCCTCAACACCCTCGTATGTGCCTATAAACTGGATGTGTATATCCATGTCAGAAATGTCTTTTCCACTGAGCTTCTTGAATACGGCTGAAACGTTTTGGACAGCTTCCTTTGCTATCTCTCCAAGCTTGCCTGTAGCTACCACAACGCCGTTTCCTTTGTGCTGAGCAGGTGTAACCTCTGCAACTATTGGCATGACAATACCTGTATAATCAGCCATACCTGAGTTTGCACCCACAACGGCGAGTCCGTTAACCATGCCAACTGCTGAGCCCTCGCTGTGGAAAGTCTGATAGGACTTTCTAATCTGGATTGACCTGTCAGCAACCTGCTGCTCCAGAGGTTTACTCAGTGCCTTTGCCCTTACGACCTGATCTGCAGTAACAACCTCAGCCTTTTCGCTAATGGCTATATCGCCAGCTACCCTTATGAGACCTCCGAGTTCCCTGAGCCGGAGGGTAAGTTTTCCCTTTCTTCCAGATCTCCTCTGTGCTTCCTTGATTATCTCCGTCACAGCACCCACGTCGAAATGCGGTATCTTCTTATCCTTAAGGACTTCCTGCGCAATGAATTGAACAAGCTTCTGCCTGTTTTCTTCAGTATCCTCCATGGTATCGTTAACGTAAACTTCGTAACCGTAACCCCTGATCCTTGACCTCAGTGCTGGATGAATTCCTTGAACAGCGTCCAGATTCCCTGCAGCTACAAGGACAAAGTCGCATGGTACCGGTTCTGTCTGGACCATGGCTCCGGCGCTCCTTTCACTCTGCCCCGATATGGAGAACTTTTTCTCCTGCATCGCTGTAAGTAGAGCCTGCTGGCTCTCCATCCTCAGGAGATTCATCTCATCCACAAAGAGAACCCCCTTGTTCGCCTTATGGATGTTCCCTGCCTCAACCCGTTCATGTGCCGGCGTTTCCAGCCCACCGGACTGGAACGGATCATGCCGCACGTCTCCGAGAAGTGCTCCAGAATGGGCACCAGTCGAATCAATGAAAGGTGGCTTATCATTTGGTGTGTGTGATACCAGCAGTTTTGGTACCATTGCTTTCTCCATCCGCATTGCAGGGTTGAGAGCCATGAACATGTATATGAAGAAAGCTATTATTACTGTGAAAAATAGAATATTAAGGCTCAGACCGAAATCTTTGTTGCTTGCGTATAAAATTCCAGCAGCGATAATGCCGAAGAATATTATGGCAAAAACAACAAACAGTACCCCCCTGGATCTGTCTTTCTTCTCCCTTTCAGCCTTTAACTGATATTGCCTTACAATTTCTTTGCCTTTCCCGGCCGGAAGAGTTTTGATCTTCGGCCTGTTAGAATCTTCTGGATTTGGAAAAACCAGTATGTCCTCCAATTCATCCTTGGGAAGGAAGTCAACCATGGACTGAGCCAGCATGGATTTGCCTGTTCCAGGCTCGCCTATTAGCAGAACGTGTCTTTTCTGT
>JAJZAW010000084.1 GCA_021799185.1 Thermoplasmata archaeon | reverse complement strand
CCAAAGATTCAGAATTTGGCGAAGACATAATCAGGGAGTTCCTTTTCCCATGAATGTTGTTGAAAACATCTATGTGCAAAATCCTAAAAGGCCGCATTTTCCCTATTCCAGAACGAGGGATACCATAAGCATGATAAAGGAGCTCCATCGCCAGAGGGCATCGGGAAAGCCAGGCATCATAAAGGAATTCAAGAGGCGGTCCCCCTCGGGTTTCACCAACGAAAGATATCCCGCGGTTGGCGAATATTTCAGGAACAAAATTGATTCCAGAACAGCAGGTATCAGCATACTCACTGAACCTGAATACTTTAATGGCTCCTATGACGATATCAAGATCGCCCAGGACTTCAAACTGCCAATCCTTGACAAGGATTTCATATCCACTCCTGCGATGGTAGAGAATGCATATAACGCAGGCAGTGATGCAATCCTCCTCATAATGGATTTTCTGCCAATGAATTTGGTGCATGAACTAACAGAATTGGCCCGTGAATTCAAAATGGAAGTTCTTCTTGAATTCCATGATCTTCAATTTCTGCCTGAAATAGTGCCGATCAACGGCCTCATATATGGATATAACAGGCGCAACCTGAAAAGCTTGAAAATGGAACCACAGGATGAAGCTGTAATGGAGTTTTTGACTGAACACGATGTTGACATAATCCTTGAAAGTGGCCTCGATTCCTCTCATATCAACAGTGCAAAATTATGGGGATTTGCCGGTTTTCTCATTGGAACATCAGTCCTGACGGATAACATATGAAATAACCATTTTGAAGACGCAGGAGGCAAATTGTACGGTTATATAGTTCATATTTATTATCAATAATGGCAGGAACTAAAATTGTGGCAACCATAGGCCCATCCAGCTTCAAGATCGATGTTCTTGAAAAAATGTACCGATATGGCCTTTCTTGCATAAGGATCAACACCGCACACATTGAAGAAGGATACATTGCAAAGGTTAAGGAAACAATTGAAACATTGAATCGAAAGACCGGGATGCACGTTGGTGTCATGGTGGACCTTAAGGGCCCGGAACTTCGCACCGGCACATTTCCAGACGGGCACCTGGAAGTTAAAGCGGGGCAGAAACTGAAACTTGCCACGGGTGGATCTGCAGGCGACATAACGCTGAGTCACCCAGAAATTGGAAGGGCCCTTGAGCCTAAGGAGACTCTTCTGCTCAGCGATGGTAGGGTCAGGATGCGGGTTATCTCAAAGAATTCCTCGGATATTCTGCTGGAATCACTTGATGATGGGGACCTTAGGGACAGAAGCAGGGTTAATATTCCAGGAAAATTCCTTCCTCTGGGCACACTTACCGACAGGGATAGGCAGTTCCTGGAAGAGGGCGTCAGGGCCGGAGTTGAATTTTTTGCGCAATCCTTCGTCCAGCGCAAGGAAGATGTGATGGCACTGCAGAAAGAGATTTCTGAAAAGGGAGGAGACCAGCTTATAGTGTCCAAGATCGAGACAAAGAGCGGGTATGTGAACATCCGGGAGATTTCACGAGCATCGGACTTTGTCATGGTTGCCAGAGGAGACCTTGGCGTTGAACTTCCCCTGAAGGAGGTTGCAATGGCTCAGAAGCACATCATAGAGGAATCCCATAAACATGGTGTTCCTGCCATAGTGGCAACACAGATGCTGGAATCCATGGTTACTTCAAGCAGCCCAACGAGAGCCGAAGTTTCGGATGTGACAAACGCCATTCTCGACAACACGGATGCTGTTATGCTCTCGGAGGAAAGCGCAGTTGGCGCATATCCGGATCTGGCAGTCAAGTACCTGAATGAGATAGCTGAGTTTGTTGAATCAAAGAACTCCGACTACGCTGAACCCCGGGAGTTTCTGGGAAACCATGTCGCCTATTCCATGGCACGCGCATCCAAAATAGTTGCCTCCGAAATCGAGGCAAGCGCAATAGTGACATTCTCCAAAACTGGCATTACACCCAAGATGATATCTGCCGTAAGGCCTGGAATTCCCATAATTTCCGCCGTTCCTGTTCGTGGACTTGCAAACAAGCTATGCCTTTATTCCGGAGTTGTCCCACTGCTGATTGAAAACTCAAGCAATGATCTTTCTGACTTTGAAAATATAATGTCTGCAGTTGAGAAGAAGTCCGGACTGAAGAAAGGGGAGCGGGTTGTTGTTACTTCAGGTGCACCATACTTCCTGTTTGGAGGGACAAATGACGTCCGGGTGGCTACAATAGGTAAATTCATGGGGAGAGGTTACCCGTCAGGGAAAAATTTCAAGGGAACAATCACATCAAATCTGAGCAAACCCGGGGACATTTACGTTACAAGTAACCTGAAGGGAATAAGAATTTCCGACCTGACAGATTATACCGGAATAATATTCCTTGAAAGTATCAGTCATGCAAGCGTGGAAGAACTCTCGGAGACAGGAATACCATTCATACATAACACCAAGCTACTGAAGGGTCTCTATGACGGCATTAATGTATACGTGGACGGCTCAACAGGTGTTATCACCTCCTGAGGCAAATTCGGTTCGATATTTATAAATACATTTTTCTACTCTCCGCCACATTACCAACATTTGGTGAGAATTAATGAACGACGGGGATTTTATCAGAATCAACTTCGAGATGTACGTTGGCGAAGACAAGAAATTGGTATCAACGAACAGCGAACAGCTGGCAAAAGACAACGGCATATTCGATGAGAATACAAAGTACAAGGAAACAGTGCTAATTGTGGGATCAGACGTACTCTTCAAGGAAGTTAATGAATCCCTGAAGCAGGCAGAGACGGGAAAGGAGTATGAGGTTTCCATAAAGGCGGAGGATGCATATGGTCTCAGGGACCCAAAGAACATAAAGGTTCACACGGTGAGAGAATTCCAGAGACAGAAGATTGATCCTGTGCCTGGACAGGAAGTGTCCATAGGCGGCAGGCGTGGAAAGGTCATCTCTGTCACACCGGGAAGAGTCCTAGTTGATTACAATCACCAGTGGGCCGGAAAGCCTGTTTTGTATAAGTATACAGTTCTTGGGATTGTAGATCAGGTTCCGGATAAGGTCAGGGCCCTCATAGATTACAATTACAATGTGGATTCAGGAGAATTCAAGGTTGAGGAAAAAGGAGACGTCATTTCCATCACGGTGCCGGAAAAGACCAAGTTTGACGTTGCTTGGCTTGAAGCCAAATTCAGGCTTGTTTCGGATATACGAAAATACATTCCGGGAAAGGACATTCAGATAGAGGAAAATTACAAGAGGGAGGAAACACCAAAGCCTGAGGAGAAACCGGCTGAAACTGCTGAGGCTGCTTCTGAAGAAAAATCCCAGGAAGAGGCCAAGGTTGAGCAGAAGAATCCAGAGTAAATCAGAACTTAAGGCAAAGAAAGAAAATTTTATCCAAAAATTTTCCGCAGTACTTCGGCAGATGTCTGAAATGGTCTGCGTTGTGCTTGTGGAACCTGAAATTCAGGGTAACATAGGTGCTGTGGCCAGACTCCTCAAAAACTCAGGTCTGCATGATCTCCGCATAGTCAATGGACCTGAGATTGATGATGAAGCTTTCGCAAGATCAATGGGCGGTAAGGATATACTTCTTTCTGCCAGGAAATTCAACACCTTCAGGGAATCTGTTGCGGACTGCACTGTTGTGGCTGCAACATCCAGTGAACAGACACTCAGCGACAGGAAGTTCAGGAGGCTCCCCACTACACCCTGGGAATTCTGGGAGGCCCATACCCCTGGAAATGAAAAGATTGCACTTGTATTTGGCAGGGAGGCTGACGGCCTTAGAAACACTGAAATTGAGATGTGTAATGCATTCATTCATATTCCAGGTAATCCGGATTATCCAGTGTACAATCTGTCGCATGCTGTTGCAATTGTGCTTTATGAGATGCTCAAACATTTGCCTGAATCTAATCCAAACATACCTGATCCTGCCACCGGTGACGAAATGGAGCTGATCAATCACAAGATAAGGGACATAATGGAGAAATACGGGTATCCGGGCTACAAGATGCAAAACAGCCTTACAATGATAAGGAGAATACTTGCTCGATCATCCATAACGGAATCAGAATTTTATAAATTGATGGGAATTCTAAGATTTGTACTGGCACCATGGGAAGAAGAAAATGAGGAAGAGAGACAAAACCCCTGACGTAACCTTGAGAAAACTTTTATTATGGATTCACAATGCGGAAGGAGTATTGGTAGAATACCATGTCAATTAAATCTAATAACAAGGAAAGTACAGTCCTGAAGGAAACTGTGGACGAGCTCCTGAAGGTTTCAAGAGAGAGCAGTTCAGTGTTCTGGAGAGACGTAGCAAAGAGAATCAATTCCAGACGTAAATCATACGCCAACGTAAACGTTGGAAAGATTGACAAAATTGCCCGTGACGGAGACATAATAGTTGTTCCGGGTTCGCTTCTCGGTTCCGGATATTTCGAAAGAAAGGTGACCATCGCGGCTTTGAGGGCTTCCAGAGGCGCAATTCAGAAATTAAGCGAATCGGGGGCTGAATTTAAAAGCCTTGTCGATGTAGCCCATGAAAACCCGAAGGGAACAGGCATCAGGATTGTGGGGTGATCAAGCTGAAGATTATAGATGGGACTAACCTTGTATACGGCAGGCTCTCAGCGCATGTGGCCAAGGAGTTGCTCAGGGGAGAGGAAATTGTCATTGTAAACGCCAAAGATGTTGCCGTGACAGGGTCCGAAGAATTTGTACTGAAGAAATTCAGGGAAAGAATGGATATTGGAAGCGTGCGGAAGGGGCCATACTATCCGAGGACATCGAATCAGATCCTGAGGAGATCCATCGGGGATATGCTTCCCAAGAAAAAGACCACAGGGAAGGATGCGCTTTCAAGATGCCTTGTGTTCAGCAGTGTTCCAAAGGAATATGCCGGCAGGGATATGGAAACCGTGGAGACAGCGAAGAATTCAAAAGTCAGCGGTTTTGTTACGCTTGGAAAGGTATCAGAAAGACTTGGAGGCAAATATTAAAATGAAGGGACAAAACGTTGTAATAACCTCAGGCAAGAGGAAAACTGCCATTGCTCGCGCCGTCACCAGAAAAGGGAACGGGCAGGTAACCATAAATGGGTATCCCGTGGAATTTCACCCTGTTCAGATTCTAAGGCAGAAGATAGAGGAGCCTCTCCTGATAATAGGGGAGAGGGCAAATGAAGTGAACATTGAAGTGAAAGTTTCAGGTGGAGGAATTACCGGCCAGGCTGACGCATCAAGAACGGCGATTGCAAAGGGAATAGTCAAATTTCTCAAGGATGACAAGATTGAAGAGATGTTCAGGCAGTACGACAGGACCCTTCTTGTAAATGATATAAGGAGAAAAATGCCAAAGAAACCAGCAGGACGCGGCGCCAGGGCAAAGACCCAGAAATCATACAGGTGATTATACAGTGATAATACCTGTAAGATGTTTCAGCTGTGGAAGGGTAATAGCATCAGATTATGTGAGATTTAGCGAGAAGATGACTGAAATCAGGGCTTCTGGAAGGGAACCAACCCCGGAGGAGATCGCCTCCACAATGGATGATCTTCACCTTCACAGATACTGCTGCAGAAGGATGATTCTGTCTCACACTGACCTCATCGATGAAATCCTTCCATTCTCGTGAGGGGCCGTGGGGTAGCTTGGTATCCTACCAGCTTGGGGTGTTGGTAACTTGAGTTCAAATCTCAACGGCCCCATCATATTCATGTTCAGTCCTGTGTTCTATTTGGTGTAAAATAATCAAATCCGTCATTTCTTCCTATAATCGAAAAAACGGTTCCATGTGCTCAGAACTGTGGTCCGCAACCTCCCTTTCCCTTACGTGAGTATACCACTGCGTCGATGAAAGGGACTTATGACCCAAATGGATTTGAACTTCCCTTATATCGAGCCTTTTACCGCTGGGGCCCCTTCTTAACAGGGTTGTCGCACACCAGTGCCTTGCCGCATGTGCATGAAACTTCGGAACTCCTGCCTTGATTGCAAGTTTTTTAATGAGATTCCTTGCACAGTTGTAATCTAAGCGTCCCTTCAAGGTTGTAAAGAGAGCATGGCTATCCCATTCTTCCCTGGTGATGACTACTATTTATGCTGATGTTATAGGGATGGATACTTCTGATTTTATGAGAGGAATCAAATAGTTTTTGGGAGATACGCTTAGAGGAACCACAAGACGTCTTTTATCTAACTGTGGTTAAATAGCCTATTATAGCTATACTGAACTAGAAGCTCTATCTTCGTCTTTGCATTTGCGGAGTTATCAGAGGAATATATGGATGATAGGACTCAGAAAGAAGGCTCTCACTTCATCAAAACTTGTCCCCCATCATTTAACTACTGGAAACTTTAATTCTATTAAAGGATTATTTTGGTAATCTATTCCTATCACCATTTCTATTCAAAAATAGGTAGTTTGTAAAATCTTATTTGTGCAAGTTCAACTGAAAATTAAAATTCACTGGAACATTACTTACTTCGAATTTGTAGAATCCAAATTCTTCAAATGTGAGAATATGGAAACTGTAAGCAAAGTCGTAAAGACCAACATGAGGCACGTATGTTAATTTCCCATTATTTAAAACCTTTATTGGATCATAAAAATTAATATCGATTTCATTTGTAGTTTGGTTTTGGTATCTAAACGCATAACTTTCATTAACAAATGGACCAGAGATTGGTAGTTTCTTAACTGGAAATCTTGTTTGGTTCAATGAAATTTTGGAAACATAAGTTGAAACCGTTCCATGTAACAAATGGAGATCCTGGTTCGCTAATTGGATCCAGGAAAGTAGAAATACGGAATTGTTTGAGTTCCCTGGTTGAGAAAGACCCACGTTTTGAAAATCAGAGAGATTAACTGACTTGTTAAGATCGTCAAAAGCGACATAAAAATAAACAAAGTATTGGACATTAGCTCTAGGGATGCTTACATTTACTAGGGAATAATTGTATATAGCGCTTTGGCGAATATATTGGTGGTTCGTGGAGGGCAAACTACTCTGGGTTAAATTCTGATTGTTTAATGAGTATGAATAATTGCTGTTAGTTAATAAAGATTGTATAACAAAAGAGAAAACCAATATAGGGATAATGAAGAAAATAAAAATTGGTTTTTTAATTTTATCTATCCGCATCCTAATTTACCCCAATGCGATGTAAAACGGCATGGATATACTTAATCCTTCTGTGTTAAACGTGTCTCCATTTTTCTCTAGATAATAATGTGTTGTATAGGTTAGATGTTCCAAGATAGCATTGTTTGATCCATAGCTACTGCCCCCGCCATAATTGAATTGATATGCAGCATAGAATGAAAATAGGTATATTGGGGTTGGGTTTGTGTAAAAGTTGGGATCATTATTCATATATGAATATCCATTGTCGCCAAAGCCATTGCTGGCATTTCCGCCAACATAGATTTCATTAGTGGAGGAGTGTTCGTAAAATATAGACTGAGCACTGGTAAAAAATACTGGGTTCTCTTCAGTTTATTGTGGGTAACTTCAGTCCCCCTGCAACCAAATAGATGATCGTGTCTCTGTATTCCTGAGCCTTGAATCCGTACGATCGCTTG
>JAJZAW010000083.1 GCA_021799185.1 Thermoplasmata archaeon | reverse complement strand
CCTGAAGCAACCTTTGCCGCTTTTGTATCCCTGTGAACCATATTCCCTGTGACATCCATCGCCCACCACTATCCATACCACCCCTATTTTCTGCGTAAAGCAAATGCTACCCCCGATGTGATGATATAAAACGCAAAGAGAATATCATACATCCCGGGGATGTACGACAGTGAACCCGGGTATTTATTGAAGCCAAATAGATATGTGGCAAATGATGATGCTGTGCTGAATCCAACCATGGAATATGTAGCAATGTCAGCAATTAAGAAAACTGCCAGCAATGCAGAGCCAACTGCAGCAATTGTGGAGTTTGTCCCGTTGGGTCTGTAAAATATTATCCCTGCACCTATAATATCAACAATTCCAGTTATAAGGAGGCCATACCAGTGTATGAAATACGGCTTAACAATTCCAAAGTCTGTTTGCAGATTCTTATCTGTGAAAAGAATAACTAACGTTATGATAAAATCTATGAGCAACACTACGCCAACAGCGTAAATTGTTCTATTGACACTTGCTGTCATTATTCATTGTATACGCAATTATAATATTAATACATTACTACACAAAAATATTGTAGTGAGATTTATTTATATTAATTTGAAACATGATTAATCATGAAGATTCTTCGAGTGCAGCTGAGGGTTATGAATCACTTTCAGATAATAGTAAAATCCTCTCCATAGCAATAGTGACACATAACAGGAAAGAAAAACTAATGAATCTTCTTCATTCACTGCTTGAATCTCCGAATGTTGTTTCCATGCTGGCAAAAATTGTCATAGTTGATGATTCGCCGGTAAGAATGGAAAAAGAATTGGACATCCCAAATATCATTGATTACATATGGATGCCGGAACGCATATTCATAACAAAAGCCAAGAATCTGGCATGGAAAAGAACCGCATCCCCTTTGATCCTGTTCGTAGATGATGACAATATTGTCAGTGAGAAATCCATTCTGCATATGGTCAATATAATGAATAGTTCTCCCGGTATCGGGGCAGTAATGCCATCTGTATCCTACCTGAACCAGCCTTCACGCATCTGGGTTTACTCAACGCCATTTGTAAAGGGAAAGTGGTCCATGATCCTGGTTGGACGAAATTCCATTGAGACGGATGCTCCGGATTATGATCTGATGGAAACAGATGCTTTGCCAAATGCCTTCATGATCAGAAGATCTGTCCTTTTGAGTATATCCGGCTTTGATGAAAATTTTCTTTATAACAACTCCTGTGACCTGTGCCAGAGGATCAAGGAGCAGGAATTGAAAGTATATGCATCATCACGGGCAAGATTCCTTCACGACGTTCCTGCACCCGGCAACAGAGGATACTGGGCTGATCACGTGGCTGCCGATGCGGGAAGGGCGTTCCCTGAATCCAGGGACTGGGCACTTCTCATGAGAAAGCTGCATGGGGAGAAAAGTGCCAGTTCACCGTCAATTTACCTGCATTTCATTTTCTGGGTGTTTCAGGTTGATCTTGGCATGTTGCTTATTGGCCTTTTTTCTCGCAGATTTATCCAAATCAATGTCAATTTTATGAAAGGATTTCTGGCCGGGTTAAAGGTCAAAATATCTAACTTTTATTGCATGCCCGCCCCTTAAGATATAAGGTTAAATGCAGATCTGGATCATTGTTGCTTGCAATAAGTAGCCATATTGCATTCTGTTTTGCGGCATATGCCACATTTAATATATCGCGTTTGAGTTAAATCTGCAACCGTGTCATATTCGATATGCATTACCAACTACAACAAACGCCCTTACATAGAAAAATCACTTAAGAGTATTACCGACTTTGCCGGAAAGATTGGCGCCGAGGTTGTTGTGGTTGACAGCATGAGTTCCGATGGGTCTGAAGAAATACTTGAACGCTACCTTAAGGAAGGACTTATTCACAGTATCATAAAAAAGCGCTGTTCCAGGGGCATGGGGAGGGAGATCGCTTTCCGGAATTCCCACGGAAGTATCGTGTTGGCAAGTATGGATACTGATGTGGTATACGATGTTAATGCATTGCTAGCCACATTAACTGAGTATACCAGCAGGAGGATGGGAAAGCTTTTCGCGGTATATGGTGCAATGATGGGAACTAGATCATGCATTGAAAGTATTGGGGGCTGGATGGATCTGGACAGGCACGAGGACAATGAAATATCATTGAGGGCAATGAATGCAGGGCTGTATGATCAGGATATGTCAATCAACGTTGTCATTGAGCACCTTTCGGAATCAGACAGAAGTGGAATGCTGGATTCAATGAAGCTCACATACATTGATTACCGTGACTGGTTCAGAATCGGTATGAGGCTCCGATCCACCTCATGGAAAGCAAGAATAAAGCCGCATGTGCTGCTGGCTTATGCATCTGCCAGAATTCATGGAACTGTTGCCACACAGGGATTTGATCAGTATCTTGCTAAACTGAAGGGATCTGAGAACAATGCCGGTTCTCGCCGATGAGTTCAACCTGCGTTTATGCTGTCAGTTATGCTGCTGCCGTTTCATGTATGCTAGTGTCAGGGGGTTTATGCCGGTGACAGGAGCAAGAAGCCCATTTCCCTGCCATGTTGGCCCCATGAAACACATGCACTGGTAGTGCTTAAAGCACTCAATCAGGCATTTGATGAAATTTTTGGATGGAGCTGCCATCACGGCAAACTTTCTTATACAAAAGATATTTGATCTGTTTGATTGAAAATTTCTGATGTGGACAGAAAATTCGACATGCAGTGTGTCATGAGGATGGGCGCGGATTTTAACCTGTTTCCATTTCCTGAAAGCTACACTGAGCCGGTACCGATGTTTCTTGATTTCAGAAACAGCTTTCACAGGGCAATAATGGTACTGGATCGGAATGTTTCCGTGAAGGATATTCAGCTGTTGAAATTTCAATACGAAGTGAAGCAGTCTGGTGCAATGTACACCATTTCCAGGGATATCCCGGAAAGCCCCATTGTGAATAAAATTCATGACATTGTGAATACCCGGGGCGCTTCCATTGTGGCAATCTATCTGGAGCGGGGGATACTGAAGATGAAGGTTAAGTTTCATCATACCGCTGACGCAAGCATTTCAGAACATCTGCTTTCAATGTCCATGGATGATGAAAATTTCCACATCGATTACCTTGGGCCGTCCGAGGGTATAAAGAAGAACATTCTTGATCTGGATAGAATGTTTTCGCTCACAGCACTTTCATTCTCAGTGGATGAGGAGGCATCAAGCCAGGACACGCTTGCAAGATTCCCTGAAGGAACCATATTTGAGCTTCAGAACAAGGCGGGCGCGAACATGACAATCCTTGCATATCCTGACAGAATGGATGCCACACCTGAAGGGGCAACTGAAATCTCAAGGGATGATCTGATTTATGAAACAGGATATTCCCATGCTGTTCTGAATGCCATCAGATCCACTGCATTTTCTGAAGGGATTGTCAGATACAACTATTTTGGCAGGCTGGAAAATGGTAGGGTTAGATTGATGATACTGCTACTTAAAAGCCATCTGACAGCTTATCTTTCAGTTCTCGACAGGGTGAGGAAAGAAAACCCCAAGTGGAATCTTGCTCTTGACGGTGTATCGCATGTTCGGGATTCAATATTTCTGGATTTCTAATTGAGATGCATTGCCAGCTGCCTGGAGCATGATTTTTTGCCATTTGCAATATAATTTCTGACTCAAATATGAGCTGGGTGGGCAATCCATATATAAGCAAATTTGCATTTCCCTCAGTTGAAACTGCTTTCCGGAAACCGTTTACAGATAAGCATACTGATGCTGGCTGTGATCATATATGCTGTGGCATATTCCATATTTGCCCAGATGCGGTATATAAGCTATAATTCATATGTCTTTGATCTGGGGGTCAGTTCCCAGTTGCTCTACGGAGTTCTTCATGGGGGGAATCTCAGCCCGGGGAACCTCGTTGCAAATAAGCTTATTTACATTCCTTTGGGAATACTCTATGGAATTCATCCCTATCCACCAGTTCTGGAATACGCTCAGGCGGCATGGCTGGCTCTTGGATCTATACCGCTCTACTTCGTAGCCTCCAGGAGGCTGAAGAACAGGAACTATGCGCTGGCTATATCACTTTCATATCTTCTCTTCTACCCGCTTGCAGGTGTTTACTGGTTCGATTTTCATTTCATGGCACTGTTCCCCACATTTCTTCTGCTATCACTCGCTCTGAGGGAAAGCAACAGGAGCAAACTTTCGCTTGTTGCAGCAACACTTGCTGCAATGACGGATTTTATGTCTCCGCTTATCATCGCTTTTTATGGAATCTTTGTGTTGCTTGAACAGAGAAAGCAAAAAGCGGATGAAACTGAAATTAAGAGAATCTTCCAGATAGATTCTGGTCTGTACCTCATAATAATAGGCCTGATATTTTTCATCATAACTGTTGCTTACTTCGGATTCGGCTATTTCGTTAATTATGCTTCAGGGAGCATAACAGTGCCTGCGCCATTCTCAACCGATGCTTCAATTATGATGAGAAGCGAGTATTTTCTCTGGCTTCTTTTGCCTGTATTCTTTCTGTGCCTGCTTTCCCCAAGAAGTATGATTATGATAATACCATACGTGGGCTTCGCCCTTGCAAACCAGTATACACCATATGTCAGCACAATGTATTACCAGTACCCGGCTCTCACTGCACCTGTAATATTCTATTCCTTAATTCTGGGGATAGAGCGGATATTGAAATCAGACCGTCATCTGTGGAAATTGCCCGTAAAGAAATTTGCGGATATTTCCTATGCAATTCTACTTTTTGCAGTTGTCATGGCCATACTGTTCACGCCCTTAGGCAACATTGCCTGGGGCAGCAGCCCGAATCCAGGAATTTCCTATGAATTGACAGGGCAGGCCGCAGGTTACGAAGCCATGAACCTCATTGAATACCACACCTATGATGCCAATGTATCCCGGATTATATCGCTTGTCCCCTCTGGTTCATCCGTGCTCATTCAGAATAATATGCCCCAACTTACCAGCGGATATAACTGGACCCTACCTGACTTTTTTAACATAAGCAGCCGCCATCTTCCGGAGTATGTAGTGGCTGACCCATATAACAGGGCGTATTACACAACATACTTTTCAGGCGATTACCACCTGAATATGGCATATGATGTGAACTATTTCCTGTCAACCGGAATGTATGGAATTCTGGCTGAAGCTGATGGTGTTATTCTTCTGAAAGAAGGTTACAGGGGCGCGCCAATCCTATGGATTCCCCTGAATACAACACCCGTGAAGCTTACATTGAACTCCGGTGACACAGGCCGGAACACGGTATCTTATTCCAGCATAAATTATAACAGTCTGTTATTTCTGCCAGCCGGTGAAACCATGGTTTCAATAAATGTATCTGGCCCTGGCGCGGCTGAATTCCATCTGACTTCTGTAAATATAACGTGGCGATTCAGCTATTTCTCGGCCAATCATTTCATAAACATTACTTCGGTTAACTATTCGCTGAGCGCCCATGCCTATGTTTTTCATATTGATATTCCATACTCTGCAGTACCAATATTCAACGTTGCCATAAATTACCGAAGCTATTCGACAGATCCTGTAAGTTTTGACATGCGTTTTCAGCAGCTTGCCTACAACTTAACGTAGATTCAAAATTGATTGCCGGAATTTTTTTAAGTTCCAGAAATTTTGTACTAAAATATTTTTTATATGATATTGATAACCATTCACAATGACAGAGGAGGAGAAACAGAAACTCAGTCTCACGGGCACTGCATACAGGTATGTTTTTGACGGCATTATGAACGGTCGATACAGGGCAGGGCAGTCCATCAGCCCGGATACACTTGCTTCAAATCTTAACATGAGCAAAACTCCAATAAGGGAGGCTCTCCTCCAGCTGGAAACAGAGGGTCTGGTTGTACGGAATGGAAGATTCTACAATATCATATATCTTGACGAAACTGAGGTTATAGAGCTTTACGAGGTCAGGGCTATTCTTGAAGCGGAAGCATCTGCAATGGCAGCCGCAAGGATGACTGATGACATACGCAAGGATTTGAAGGAAACACTGAGGATCATCCGGAAAATGAGTGCAACCGAAAATCCAGATCCCATAGTGCTGGCAGACCTGAATGGAAAGCTACATTCTATGATAGCTGCAGCCAGCGGAAACAGGTACATTGTTGAGTATACCAGCAACATAAGGCTGAAATTGAAGGTTGTCAGAACAACACTGTTCAGCAGCTTCGACAGGCGGGAGGTTGAGCTTAAGGAGCACGAGAAAGTGGTTGAAGCAGTCCTGTCCGGGGATCAGGCAATGGCAAGGAGAAGCATGTGGGAACACGAAATGGAAGTTCTGGAATACCTCAAGGCTTCGGTACTGAACAAGATCTACTGAATTTATTCAGATTTCCTGGCATCTGCGCTCTTCTCATCCATAGATTCGCCGGATGTATCTGCTTGTACCTTTTCCACTAATAGTGTAAGGTTATTCACATCTTTAACAACTATCGCATCTCCAACCTTCAGTTCACCCGTGCCAGTGTTTTCAGCGCGCCAGAACTGAGAGTTTACCTTAACTTCAGTATAGTTTGGAGACTTTGCTGAAACCTTTCCCTTCTGCCCGACCATGGAGGGGGTGCCAGTAAGAGGCTTCCTTCCGAAAGGGTAACGCAACAAAAGGCGCGTTATCCAAGCTCCGAGGGCAAATCCTATTATAAGAAAAATAATGATATATAAAATCAATGTTGATTCAGTATAAAGCATATCTAACTCTCTTCATCATTTCTTTTTTTGATTTACCTTTTTTCCACAGTTGGGGCAGTATTTATCGTCAGGAGAGAGATCATGGCCGCAGTACTCACACTTAAGACTGAGGCTTTTCATCGTACTTAGAGCAGGCGCTTCCTGAATAACTTCCTCGCTGCCTGTTTCGCTCTCTATATGCGTAGGGGACTGTTTTTGATCCTTGGGCGGCGTTGTTCCGAAGTACGCCATTCCGATGTTTTGCTTTGTGGATTTAGCGTTGGCCATTTCGATCTGTTTCCTGTATTCATCCTCAGATTTCCTCTTCTCTGATTCCTCCTGATGCTTTCTGGCGTCACTGATCCACCTTTTGATCTCATCATCCCACTTCGATGGGTCCTTCAAAGCAAATTCATACCTTTTTTCCTGACCATCCTTCTCAAATTCCACTGTAAGGAATTTTTTTGTGAATAGCTTTAATTTCGGAACCGCTGAGGAGACATTCTTTAATTCGAAGAGACGTACATCCATGTATATTTTTGGAGGAGCTGCTCTGATCAGTCCTCTGCGTCCCTTGATTTCATATATTATGCGTTTATCAGTGAGATAAAGAGTACCATCCTGTATCTCGGCTTCGCCTTCTCTGAGGATGCATTCCTCCTTCATGAGCTCATGTTCATCGACTTCATAGATTGGCATTGACATTTTGTATATCGATGTGGAATTATTAACCTTTTTGAGTCAGGACATTTGCCATAAAATTATCAGAATTTACGTTATGTAATCCTCCATTCATTTTAGCAAATATAAGTTTTTAGGGTTCTCATAGAACTTTATTGAATTTATATAGAATAATGTAACTTTGAAAGATTTGGTTTTTTTGGCTATGCCAACTCTAAAAACTAAAATGGTTCATATCCATTTATGGCTTGTTTTTTTTAACCTGTACAATTTAAGTTGGATGCAGATACTATGAAAAATTCAACTGTCATTTGCTCGCCATAGCAATGGAATTTATAATAATCTGGCTTTTCACACTTTTGTGGGTGATCTATTGATAGTGTACCGAAT
>JAJZAW010000082.1 GCA_021799185.1 Thermoplasmata archaeon | reverse complement strand
TCAGAAGTGGCAGGTATGGTGGGCCAGCAGTCCGTCAGAGGAGGAAGGCTCAACAGGGGATATTACGGAAGAACCCTTCCACATTTCAAGGTAAATGACATAGGTGCCCTTGCAAGAGGATTTGTTCAGTCATCATACAAGGAAGGCCTGAACCCGCTGGAATACTTCATGCACAGTATCGGTGGGCGAGAAGGTCTGGTGGATATTGCAGTTAGGACATCCAGGAGCGGATACATGCAGAGAAGGCTCATAAATGCATTCGAGGACCTCAAGGTGGACGACGATCTCAGGGTACAGGATACCATTGGAGCCGTTATCCAGTTCAAGTATGGTGAAGATGGCGTTGATCCCACAAGGAGCGATCGCGGGGAAACTGTGGATGTGGACTATAACGCATTTGACCTTGAACAGGAGGCTGAGCAATGACAGTAATCCTTTTCAAGGACACCAAGAAAAACATGGAGACGCTCAAGAAAAAAGCGCCGTGCAAGTATGCAGTTGATGCTGAGATATCTGCTGATATTACAGATGCGTACATAACAACCGACAAGAAATTCTTCACGTACAGGCTGAGACTTACAGGTATACAGGAATTCAAGCCTTCCGACGAAATAATACTGAAGAACAAGAACGAAATGAAGACAGTTTTTCTTGTGGATTCGTGCCAGCCAATCGATCCAATGCCACTATCGCAGTTCAGGAAGAAAGCCAAGAAGATACAGGAATTTTCAGATTTTGATATTGTGGAGCTCCCTACCATAAAGATAGAGGAAAAACCAGCATACAGAGACACCCTTCCACCTGACGTAAGGGATATTCTTGAGATCGCATCAAAAAAGAAAATCGGAATCCCGGTTTCAATTGCCGAAAAGCTTGTGAAATACAGGAAAGAAATCACGCCTGAAAAATTCGAGGAACTGGTTGATAGAATAGGAGACGACCTGAGGAAAAAATCAATAGATCCGCACGAGGCAGTGGGCATCATAGCTGCACAGAGCATCGGGGAGCCGGGCACACAGATGACCATGAGAACTTTCCACTTTGCTGGCGTAAGGGAAATGAACGTTACACTTGGCCTACCCCGCCTCATTGAAATAGTTGATGCGAGGAGAATCCCGAGCACGCCCAGTATGACTGTATATCTTAAGCCTGAATTCGAGGAAAATGAAGGTATCGTAATGAAAGTCGTCAAGGAGCTGGAAAATACCACAATCCTTGATGTGGCATCAATAATAACTGATATTCAGCAGATGACGCTTGCCATCAGGCCAGAACCCGCCAGGATGAAGGAGCGTCTCGTCAACACCCAGGATCTCATTGATGCCCTGGCAAAGATGAAGGGCATAACAATAATGAATCAGGATGACAGCGAAATTATACTAAAGCCCCAGCAGGAATCCTACAAGAGGCTCTATCAGGTACAGGAGATTCTGAAGACAACAACCATAAAGGGCATTCAGGGTATAAAGAGAGCCATAGCAAGGATTGATCCCCCTACAAAAAAATGGATTCTCTATACTCAGGGGTCGAACCTGAGAGAAGTTCTTGAAGTCGATGAGGTGGATGCCGACAGGACGTACACGAATGATATCATAGAGATAAGCACGGTTCTTGGAATCGAAGCCGCCAGGAATGCAATATTCAACGAGGCTCTTAGGACCCTTAGCGAGCAGGGTCTCGAAGTGGATAAGAGGCACCTGATGCTCGTAGCGGACATGATGACGTTTGGAGGATCAGTAAGAGCGGTGGGAAGGCAGGGCATATCTGGAAGGAAAAGCAGCGTCCTCGCCAGAGCTGCATTTGAAATAACCACAAAACACCTTCTGCGTGCTGGCCTGTTGGGGGAGGTCGATCCGCTCACTGGAGTGGCAGAAAACATCATTGTAGGGCAGCCCATAACACTAGGAACCGGTGCAGTGAATCTTGTTTACCGGCCATCGGGAAAGTCATAATGAGGGGAACTTTTTATATTAACCTTTTATTTTCCCTTATAATTCAAGGTCTGTTGGATCTGGAACAGTGTTGAAATGAAAGAGGTCACAATTGACAATAATATAATGAGATATATTGCGCTCTTCGAAAAAGTTGGCCATGTGGAGCTACGTGAATGCATGGAAAACGAGGACATGGTTCTATTCATAGTTGGGGAGCGAAAGCTCTCTGAATTGTTCAAGCGAAATCCCGATATAATCACAGAACTCAGGGAACACATCAACAAGCATATTCTGGTGGCTGAATCATCCAGGGACCTCGTAACTTTTGTGAAGAATATTTTTTACAGGTTTAAGGTCAGGGAGATTATTGTAGACTGGAAAGAAGGACAGACTGACGTGCTTGTCTCTGTGGAACAGGGGGAGGTCGGAAAGGCCATTGGAAAGGAAGGCCGTAATATAAAGCTTTTCCGGGATGCTGTAGCAAGATCCTTTAACATCAAAAGCCTGAATATAAAACAGTAGAGTGGCAGAATTTCTTCCCGGTCAACTGTCACATCACGCTTCATTAACAAGAGTTTCTTCTGTGAATGGGGCAATTAATTTATAAGTTGCAGATGCGACAGTTTCGGCGCTGCACAGCTGAAAGGTTATCCATGGCAGATCAGAGGCTTTCAATGATGGAACAGGCATGAAGAGCCAGCGGATAGAGATAATATTCCTCCATATTGGAATGCCGGATCATGAACCCTGACAGGTTTTCAAGCATTAGCTGCACTTTTCCATCCTCTGGTTCCATCTGTGCCAGAAATCCTGTAATTTCCCTATGTTCCCTTATCATCACCGGCTCCTCAGTTCTGAATTCATCAGCTTTTATTTTGAGGTAATCCCTCTCAGGGATATCCTGATGGCTGGTGAATGATCTGAAGAATTCCAGTACAGGTACCATTGTCTCCTCCTCCCTGTCTGCATGGCCCGAAAATATTGCCGTGATCTCCCTCAGTTGACCGGAATTCAGGCGGCTCTCCTGAGATGCGGTGAACAGAAGCGAGAGCAGTTCACCGTGTTCTGAGGCCACAGGTTCATCCATATTGCCATAATATCCGTCGGGTAATTTAACATTCACCATATGATGGCTTACCTTTAGTTTGAATTTTCCAGGACGGCTCGTTCTGGGCAATGCCTGATCGGAGATTCAGCAAAAGATTACGTCAATTATCTTCCAATATTGTTTTTTCCAACCATGTGATGGGCTCCAGTCAGCAAATTATTATTTCATGCCTGTGGCATGTTTATATCAGTGTATAACATATACTCAATCCCATATGGATCCAAATCAAAATCAACAGAACCTTGACGAGTCGGATCAGACTACCCGAACAATTGTCCCAAACAAGAAGAGGGGCGAGATGTTTGGAATAGTTGAGAAACTGTCCGGCGCCTCAAGGCTCAATGTAATGTGCGAAGACGGTTTCACAAGAAGCTCCAGAATTCCTGGCAAGATGAAAAAGAGGATGTGGATAAGGGAAGGGGATCTGGTAATAGTCAAACCATGGCCGTTCCAGAACGAAAAGGCAGACGTTGTATACAGATACACACAAACTCAGGCAAATTATCTCAGCAGGAACAGGCTGCTTCCAGACGTGATAAACATTTTTAAGTAGGCCATTATGCCTGAAGAGTCGGCCCTGGATCAGCTCCTGAAGTCAGGTGAATTTCTTCATCATCTTGATATGGATCGCAAAACTGCCGATCTTGTTTTCGACCGGAGGACAATAAGGGCACTTTATGAATTCATGAGCAGCCAGCGTATAGATTATGTGGATTTTCCAATTTCAGCTGGAAAGGAATCTGTTGTATTCAAGGTGATCCGGGATAAAAAACCTCTTGTTCTTAAGATTTACAAGCTTTCCACACTTCGGTTCTCAACAACCTGGAAATATATAGAGGGAGACTACCGGTTTTCAAGGGAGAGAATAAGCAAGTCAAATTTCGTGTATATATGGGCCAAAAAGGAATACACAAACCTTTACGAGATGCGGAAGAACGGGATCTTATGCCCACGCCCCTATGATTTTCACAAGAACCTGCTCCTGATGTCATATCTGGGAAACCAAGTTTCTCCGGCGCCAAGGCTGAAGGATGCGGATTGCGATTATGGCAGCGTGTACAGTGAGATCAGAATTTTCATGCGTGCCATGTATCAGAAAGCAAAACTGGTACATGCGGACCTAAGCGAATACAACATACTTTACCATAGAAAACATGCATATATCGTTGACGTGGGACAATCTGTGTCCAGAGAGCATCCCGCCGCTGACTTTTTCCTGGAAAGGGACGTGAAGAACATGTCAATATTCTTTACCAAGAAAGGTATTGAGGCACCGTACGATGATCTGCTCAGTTTTGTGAAGGGTACTGGCCCCTACGAATAATTTATCTATTATGATTCATAAAGAGATGAGGACTGCAGCATGGATAAAGTGACTGAAGGAAATATCTGGGAATTACGTGTCCCCAGGGACAGACTGGCGGTTCTAATAGGAAGGAAAGGCGACACTAAAAGAGAACTGGAAGAAAAGGCAGGTATAAACCTGGAAATTGACTCGAGGGAGGGGGATGTTACTGTCATCCAGAATGGCGATCCGCTCAAAGCGGCGCTTGCCGTCAGCGTCATACAGGCCATTGCCAGAGGATTCAGTCCGCAGAAGGCTTTTTTCCTTTTCGAGGAAAACTCCCAGCTTATTGTAATCTCACTGCGTGAATTTGCAAAGCCAGGATCGCATAGAATTTCTGAAATAAAGGGAAGGATAATAGGAACAGGCGGGAAGACCAGGAAGGTCATGGAAGAACTAACAAATACGAGCATATCTGTATATGGGGACACAGTTTCGGCCATTGGCGATTATGTATCCGTTGAATACGCACGTGAAGCCATTACAATGCTAATAAATGGAAGCAGGCAGAGGACTGTATACTCATATCTGGAAAAGAATGCAAAGAATCTGAGGCTTAAGAGAATCGAAGAGACATTCGGATAGCTGCGTACCGGTAAATATTATATCCGGTCATTGGATAACCTGCTGAAGCGGGGTAGGGTAGTTAGGAGATCCCGACGGGCTCATAACCCGTAGATCAATGGTTCAAATCCATTCCCCGCTATTGCTGAAGGTATTTTTCTTTCACCTGACATACCAGGTCCTGCAGAATGGAATTTCCAACGGGAACAGCCGGAGTAAATCCCATTTTTCTTATTGTTTCCGCAGTTGTTTTTCCTATGGCAAATATGCGGGTTCCGGTCCTGATGAGTTGTTCAGATAGGGTGCGTTCATTCAGTATTGTTTCAGCTTCCTGGGATGACGTTATAACTATCCCAAGGCATCCGCTTTCCAGGTGTTTCAATAAATCCAAGGGATCAAGCGCCACACTGCGGTAAAGAGTAAACAATCTGTAATTATAGCCTTCGTTCTGCAGGAAATCCCGGATTACCATATTTGACTGCTGGCTTGATACGAGCGCTATCTTGCGTGTTATCCAGTCGTTCTGCCTCAGCAGGTTGATTACACCCGCAGAAGTCTGCTCAAGGGGCACAAGGGATTCGAGCCCCAGGGATTTCAGGGCCTGCTGTGTGATACTTCCTATGGATACGTAAATCCGGCTCTGCCCAAAGAGCTCAATATGTTTACCCATAGTCTCGGCACTGCGGGAACTGGTCACTATGACAATATCTGGATCAAACGAATGGAACTCATCTGCGTTGAAGGGCAGGTCTTCAAGGCGTGTGACCGGCACATTAATGATTTCAATACCATCACATTTAGGATCTTCTGCAATCTTACCCTCCGGCCTGGTGACAATAAGAGTTCTTCGGATCATTGCGGTTCATTCCGGCCATATCCGAATTCCCGGGGAATTCTGGTCCAAATTTGTGAAGCAAATTCTCTGGCGTCCTGCTGGTTTTTCACTGTTGAAGCATAGTCACGGTACTCCCTTGTCTTAAGCGAATAGAGCCTCACCCTCAGTGTCCATGATGCACCCGACCTTGCACATATTATTCCCGCGGGCATGGAGCATCCCAGTTTCAGCTTTCGCATAGCTTCTCTTTCAATTTCCATCGCAAACTGAGCATCCCTGTTCTCTAACTTTTTAACGGCTGATAAAGCACTGCTCCCGCTAATTCCCACAATTGCAATTATGCCCTGATTGGCAGCTGGCATGAAGGTTTCTGTCCCAAGCCGATAATATCTGACATCCATGCCAAGTCGGCTGATACCAGCTTCTGCAAGTATTATGCCGTCGTACCTGCCATCCCGGTATTTATGAATCCGTGTCTCAATATTTCCCCTTATGTTTTCAACAACCAGATCCGGTCTCACCATCAACAGTTCCTTGATTCGCCTGAGGCTTGATGTGCCTATGCGTGATCCCGGGGGGAGTTCTTCAAGGGGTTTTTCTGAAACGAGCACGTCGTTAAAGCTTTCCCTTGGAAGAATAGAAACCGCTTCCAGCTCCTCAGGAAGATCAGCCGGGAGATCCTTTGCACTGTGTGCCGCTACATCCACCTCACCGGAAAGAACCCGCCTGTTTATCTCCTCCACAAATATTCCTGTTCCTGATGACCTGAAGAGGGGAACAGTTTGTTCAGTATCGCCCAATGAGTTGAATTTGTGTATGCTTGAATCAATGCCTGAATCAGCAAGCCTTTCTGCCACCATTTCTGCCTGCCGGACGGCAAGGCGGCTTGGCCTCGTGCCTATTTTAATATGAGTCATGCCTACAGTATTGTCTTTCAAGTTAAAACTGTCACTGAGGGCGTTGAATCTATGAATAATCCCGGAATTGCAGTTGATAAGCACAGGGCTGAGAAAATCATAAGGGAACTTCTTTTCTTGAATATAATTCGAAAGGATCTTAAGATCAGGCAGGAGGGCGAACTGGTCATGATTCCCCTGAAGCAGCATGCAGAAATTCCTGGATATGTTATTGTTGATATGGAATTCGAACCAAGAAATATCCAGGTGCATCCTGCTGAAACTATCCGGAAAGCTTCAGGTGCACGGTCAAGAAAATTGGTGATTCCAGACCGCTGGATACGGCTTGGTGACGCACTCATAATCAAGGGTGAAAGAAAGCCATCTGACAGGGTGCTTCACTCTATTTCGAAAGTACTGGGAGTGAAATCAATATATATTGATCGAGGAAAGATCGAAGGGACAATGAGGCATCCAAGGATTGAAATCATATATGGGAAACCGGAAACGGTGGTGCATATTGAAAATGGCATCCGTTATTCCCTGGACCCTTCCAGGGTAATGTTTTCTCCTGGAAATGTAAATGAAAGAATACTGCACGGTAAAATATCATTGCAGGGTGCTACAGTTCTTGACATGTTTGCCGGTATAGGCTATTTCTCTCTTCCACTGGCGAAGTACACACATCTTTCAAAGATCTACGCAGTTGAAATAAATCCAGAAGCATACAGCTTTCTTAAAAAAAACGTTGAGATCAACGGGCTTCAGGGCAAAGTTGTTCCTGTTCCCGGGGATTCCAGGACTGTATCGCCAGTTATGCAGTTCGACTACATAGTAATGGGGCATTTCAGTTCCATGGAATTCATGTCGGCAGCGTTGATGCGTTCCAAACCGGGAACAGTCCTGAACATGCACCTGCTGGTGCCAACTCATGAAATTTCAACATGCTGGCTTGGAATCATTTCCCTGGCCCGGAGGCTGGGATACCTTATTGATTTCGTCGAACAGCGAAGAGTCAAATCCTATGGGCCACATCTCTGGCACATGTCCCTTGATTTTGCTGTTTCCAGAGGTCTCCTTGCTGGAGGTTCGTGATGAATCCGCCAAAATCCATAAATAATCTGTCTGACTACTATATTAAGTATAATGAGAAGGAACTATCATAAACCGAACTATAACT
>JAJZAW010000081.1 GCA_021799185.1 Thermoplasmata archaeon | reverse complement strand
ATATCATTTGTTCAGGACCCTTTCCAGCCTGGTTTCAAAACTTGGCGGAATGGGGAAAAACCTGTATGTCACTTCTTCGAGCTCATTGTTGCTGTTTATTATCCCCCTTTCCTGGTAATATTTGAGGGCATATTCTGCGTATCTTATATTCCCGTTTGTGAGCCTGTAAAGTTCCTGAACAAATGATATTGGCAACTTGAACTGCCTCTGCCTGAGAAAGTAGTTCATGTCCTCAATGTCAGGTTTCCTGAAGTTCAGTACCCATATGTTGTTCTCCATGGTTACTACGTTCAAAAACTTCCTGACGACATCCTGATCAAGGATCAGTTCTTCATTAAATGTAGCCATGAATATATATCCATTCTTCTTGCTGAGCCTGGAAAGGTAAACAAAGAGCTCCCTGGAAGGCTGGATCATGCTTTCAATGTTGTCAAGGATAAATATTGTGTTCCGGGCCTTCTCTCCAGAAAAGTGCGAGAATATTTCCACTATCCTTGCCAGATCCCTTTCCTCAAATGTGCCGAGAAGCTGGTTGAGAAGCTCATTATAAGCCTGATACATCAGAGCTTCGTCGGAATAGAACGATTTTGCTCTGAAAACATTCATGCCCTTTTGCCTGGCAAATTCTTCTATGAAATTCATGGCCGCGGTCTTGCCCCAGCCGCTTTTTCCCATTAAAAGGAATGATGTACCGGATATCTTCGACTTGTCTATGAGGTCGATAAAATAATCACTGGCTTCCCTGTAGTTGAAGACTCTTTCCATTACTGATTGAGATTGGGAGGACTACTTAATTATTTTCCATAGTGGGGTTTGCATGAACTAATGCCTGCCGATCTGGATGCGCTTTCCTGACTCCGTGAGTCTAGCCGTTCCGAATTCGTGCATTCCCAATAATTCCTCCTTGGTGAAAGTAGGCCCCTCTGTGCAGAGTTGCTTTCCATCTATGGAGCATGAATCGCATACGCCGATTCCGCATTTCATTATCCTTTCAAGCGAAAACTGCGCAGGTATTGGTTTATCCACTATGTAATCCAGAATGGATTTTAGCATGAGTTCAGGGCCGCACACATACATCATGTCGAATTCATCCAGCGGAAGCGATTTGAGGCCATCTATGGCGTAGCCTTTGATTCCAGATGATCCGTCATCTGTGACCACTGTCACATGCCCTTCTGCGAAGCGGTCCGCAAAAAGGAGATCGGATGAAGTCCTTGCCGATACAACACCGCGGGCATCGGAATCAATGAGGGGAAGAAGTCCGGCCATTCCTGATCCTCCGCCAACTATTAACTTCCTGACGGGCTTAGTATCAAAGGGCCGCCCATACGGTCCCCTGAAAAAAATTCTGTCGCCCTCCCTGAGGCCAATCATAGCTGCACTGGTTTCGCCATAGCTCCTGATGGTGATTCCCTTCATGGGTCCTGTGTGGGATACTGAAATTGGGATTTCGCTGTGCCTAGGCAGCCATAC
The DNA here is from genome assembly GCA_021799185.1 of Thermoplasmata archaeon. GTDB lineage: Archaea > Thermoplasmatota > Thermoplasmata > Thermoplasmatales > Thermoplasmataceae > UBA509. Next base: position 6,484 of record JAJZAW010000081.1, on the reverse strand, counting down.
CATTAGAAACTGACCAGGTTGAACCTCCTGATCCCACCTGAACCTTATTGTGACGGTATTCCTTCCTAATTTTTCAACTTCTGATATAATTTTTGCAATCATTCGACCGCCACTCCGATCATTTCCGATATCCTGTTGAAACCCTCTGATTCCATGAATTCTACAAGGCCGGCTGCAATTCTTGAAAATACGTCTTTTCCCTGAGTGTAAAGGGCTGTGCCTATCTGGACCGCGGACGCACCAGCCATTATGTATTCAATAAGGTCTTCGGCATTTTCAATTCCGCCAACTCCGATTATTTCCTTGCCGGTTTCTTTGCTTACCTCATATACGTACCTTACACCGACATTTTTTATCGCTTGCCCCGAAAGCCCCCCATATCTGTTTGTAAGGACAGCCTTTCTGGCATGGATGTCTATGGACATTGCTCTTACGGTGTTTATGAGGACAAGCGCATCTGCCTTCTGGGCCGCTTTTGCAATTTCCACAATATCCGTAACGTTAGGAGAAAGTTTAGCGAATACCGGTATTTTCAGGTTAGATTTCAGGGTATTAACAATGTCTTCCACGAGCACAGGATCTGAGCCAACCTCAGTGCCATATCCCGCCACATGCGGGCATGAAAGGTTTAATTCCACAGCTGTTGCCCCGTATTCTTCCATTTTAAGGCCCAGCTGAAGAAACTCATCTGCTGTTGCGCCGAATATGCTCCCGAATACAGGTCTGTTTCCGCTCAGAGCAATTTTCATTTCATCCCTGAAATTATCAATTCCGGGATTTGCCAGTCCAACGGCATTGAGAAGCCCGCCCTGGATGGGTACAACAACCGGTGGTTTGTATCCCGTCCTCTCACTGGTGCCAATTGATTTTGTAACAACGGCAGCTGCCCCTTTTTTCAGGATTTCAAGCATTGTGTATCCATTTTCATCAAGTATGCCTGAAGCCAGCATCATGGGATTGGAAAGCTGTATTCCGGCAATGGCCGTATCAATGTGAACCATTAAAATTAACCTGTTTCCGTAGCATTTACATGTCAATAAATTTTGTTAGGTGTGTGCGCATGAAACAAGGGGAAAAATTAGCTCATTCATGCTCATAGGCTCTGCCAAATTTCACCATTATTGTGGTCTTTTTTACGGTCTTGACGTCGAGAATTCTGTCAAAATCCTTCCTTGTAAGCCCAGGCTTAAGCTCGGGCGGTTCAAGAACGCCATAGAGGGTGAAGAAATATCTGTGTACCTGCTTTCTGGGAGGGCACGGGCCGTTATAGCCTATTTTTCCGAAGTCATTTCTTCCCTGGCTCCAGCCTTCTGCGGTGGTCTCAGTTTTTGGCACATTTTCTGGCAGAGACTTGACATCAGGTTTTATATTATATATGATCCAGTGGACAAATGTTCCATGTGGGGCATCCGGATCTTCAACAATAAGGATAAAGGACTTTGCAGATTGCGGGGCGTCATCCCATTTGATCTCTGGAGATATGTCGTTTCCATCGCATGAGTATTTCTGGCTCAGCATATCACCATATTTGAATCCCGTCATCTCGATCTTGAAAGTCATGAATCAATATTGCAACTGTTTTTAAAAGGATATGGTCTGGTTGGAATAAAAGCGCCCTGTCACTGATCCCCTGCATCTTGAATATCATTGGTGCTGTTCATTGATAAGCACCCTTAGGGTCATCCATAAGTGCTGGGAACATTTCGTGCAACTTTGCAATCTTTGGATTTATCACAAATCTGCAATAGGGGGCATCAGGATTCTTCTCATAGTACCTTACGTGATAATTCTCCGCAGGATAGAAATTTTTAAATGGAAGTACCTGCGTAACTATAGCCCGTTTGAAATGCCGCTGATCCTGAAGCTGCTTTATGAAATCAAGTGCAGATTTTTTCTGGTATTCCGAGGTGTAGAAAATGACAGATCTGTACTGCTCTCCAATGTCGGCGCCCTGCTGATCCACAGACGTAGGATCATGAATGGAAAAGAAAATCTCCAGGATCTGTTCAAGACCGGTTATTTCCGGGTTAAACACAACACGGGCAACTTCTATGTGCCCGGTATTTCCAGAACATACCTGCTGGTACGTTGGATTTTCCAGGCTTCCACCGGAGTAACCAGGAGTAATATTCTCAATGCCTTTAATGCTACGGAACGCGGCTTCAGTGCACCAGAAGCATCCTGCTCCAAGATAGATCGTCTGATTCGTTTCCATAATGGATTATGGCTTCATTCCTTATGAGCTATTATGAATATGTTTTTGTCATCTTGGCATGCATTTTCGTTCCATTTTTTGAGCTATATAGCGAAGTTTTAAATTCAGATTATGTTTGGAACGTCATCCATGAAGATTGTGTTCGGAAAGGACAGGGCAGTTTCTCCAATTATCGCAACAATTCTGCTGGTTGCAATTACCGTCACCCTGGTATCCACAGCATACACCTTGATTTCCGGATATATTCCGACACCCTCTGCTCCTACACCAACAGCAAATTTGAGCATAGTGAATCTGACTCACGACTCAGCCGGTAAAATCAACGGCACATATGGCGTTTCCTTGAGTTCTGTTAACGGCAACATATCATTGGACAGTGTTGTCATTGTCATCATAATGCAGAATGGATCAATAATCGAACAGAATCTTGGTTCAGTACTGCGTGCAGGTGAAAGTCAGCTTGAGTCAAACACTTTGTCCATTAATATGACAGGAAATGAGCCTTATCTTTCCAGCGCCACGGAGATAGTGGTTAGCTTGGACATATCGCCTGACTATATTTCATACATTGCACTTAAGGATCTCATAACTGGCGGGACAATTGCATCTGCTGCAGTAACATGACCGGAATTGCCAGGCTTTTCCAGATTAACAGATATTTTCAGTTATTTCCCATGTAAAAAATTGCGCCATAAAGCGGAGTGGCCACGAGGTAATATCTATTTAGTTCGCTGCCATATGGTCAGAACTGGTGCATTGCGCATGTTGAATATAAAGGCGGCACTTAACAGAACCGGCATTGGATATTTATTTCAGGCTTTATACAAAGGTACGGTGGAAGTTTGTCTGTGATTTTACTTCAAGCAGGAGTCCAGGTTGCGTACCAGTATCTTCTCAACAACATATGGGTCATATTATCTGCACTGCTGATATTCATGATGACAGTGGCAGTGGGCTTTCTGGAAGTAGGCGAGATCGGCCTTGGCTTTTCACGAAGCCTGATGAAGACACTTTCAATAACTGCAGTTTCACTTGTTGTAATGGCGTTTTTTGGCTTTAACATTGCATTTGCTCCAACCATAAGAGGAGTGATAGGCAATCCGTTCTATATTCCAGGGCTCTTCCTAGGGGGTTTTTCATCCAGCGCAACCGGACTTCTTACAGGTGTCTGGTGGTCGGCTTCTGCCTCATATTCGGGAACCGGATTAATGACAGGATCGTTTTTCCTCTTTGAAGCCACATCGGCTGCAGTCACATTTGCTCTGGTCTCCGTGATCTTCCTAAACAAGGTGAAATTCTCTGTCCAGGTTGCTTTTTCAGTGGTATATTTCCTGTTTATTTGGACCTTGCCTGCATCGTGGATATGGAATCCGACCGGATGGCTTTACACCCTTGGAATGAGGGACTTCGCAGGTGGAATAGTGGTGCATGGTGCAGCAGGCATAGCAGGTTTGGCCATAGTGTTTCAGATCTGGCGTGAGGAGAAGTCTGCAGGGCATAAGTCTTCACCGCAGGTTAAATATAACGTGAATGAGACATGGCTTGCTTTCGCTATCCTGATGTTGTGGATCGGGTGGTTTGGATTCGATGCAGGGAACGTCCTGGCTTTTAACTCCGATGCCCTTGTTGTTGTGCTCACAACTTTTCTGTCGGGTGCCATGTCATTTGTAAGCATGATGGCCGTAGCATACCTGTATACGGGAAAGATGCCAGGCTTGATGGATGGTGTTAACGGCATCCTCATGGGTCTCATCGTCATAACCCCGCTAGCTGGATTCGTCAGCCCCGGAAGTGCAATAATACTGGGCCTTGTGGCTGGGCCAATCTACTTCTTTGTTTCAAACAGGCTATCAAAGGCCAGAAGATTTTCAGATCCGATCGGCCTGTTTCCTGGCCATCTTGTTGGGGGGATATTTGGCATCACCATGATAGCATTTTTCACTGAAAGCTCATTTGCAGCAGCCTCGGGAAACCCAGGCATGCCAAATGGCCTGTTATTTGGCGGGGGACTTTCCGCAGTCAGGCAGCTTGGAATTGAGGAACTGGGGGTAATATCCGTGGCCGCTTTTGTCTTTATTGTATCATTCATAACAATTGTTTCAATCTCAAAACTCATGGGGGGCATACTTGAAGATAGTGAGAAGGTTTCCGCAACCAATACGGGCCCGGTGGAAAACCGTGCATCCTCTGGCGGAAGGTGAACCCAGTATAGACCACCAGGGATTGAGCTCAGTTTTCAGCTAAAAATTTACCTATGATGGAGGAAACATTAACGGTCTGGAATCCAAAAACTGAAAATTTGCTAATATTTCTGTAGCTGCTAACGAGAACAGTTACCTTGCTGTTTATGCTGCTGTCATGCACCGCCTGACTTATTGTTGCGGCGATAAGGATGTTGTATCCATCATCACCTGAGGCAACAAGTATCCTTTCGCAGTTGATAAGCCTGAATGAATTTATAAGAGCTTCATCATCTGCGCTCTGGTTTATGACAAGAAAACCCTCATTGCGGAGTTTTTCGCTCTCTTCCTGGGAGCGCTCAACAATGACACAGGTCTTTCCCTGCCTTTGAATCTCTGATACATAGGTATGAATAAACTCTGAATAGCCAAGAACAAGGATATAATTCTGCAGATTCTCCAGCTGGTGCTTTTCCATTCGCGTCACAACTCCTCCAAGTCTCCTCTGTATTATTGGTGTTATGAGTATGGTCATCGCTCCAAAGAATATTGCTACTCCAAGTATTGAAAGTGATATGGTGAACATCCTGGCGGTAAGTGTCACAGGGAGGATATCTCCAAATCCAAGAGTTGTGACCGTTTCCCCGGTATAATAAAGTGCGTCTCCTATATTGGTGATCGGGGGGCTGAACTCGTTCCCGAAAAGAAGAGAACCACCAACGCCATAGGATACTGTAAAGATTATTGTTATTATTGCAACGGCAATTTCCGGGCGGCCAAGGGTGGTGGATGGCAAGGTATAACTCTTCCTCTGCCTGAATATCATGACAAAAATGAGTAGGCTCAGAGCAATACCAATGAGTGTAAGGTGGTACTGCCTTTCACTGCTAAAAATCAGAAGAATGAAGGTTATTATCATTGAACCCAGAAGCAGTTTCCACGATGCGCGTGTCTTTTGAAGCTGAAGAAAACCAAGGATTATGAGGAAAAACCCATCAAAGACCATCAGAAAAGAAAAACTTCGTTCGGCTATGGTGAAATGAAAATTCAGTATGTTAAAATGATAAATATGTGTCGACTTGACAAGAACGGTACCCAGCGCAATAGTGAGAACGCCCATTATGGTAAACATGACATTCAGGTTCACTCTGAGTCTGGTCAGTGCCATTGGGAACAAATCGCCATTCCAGATATAAATAAGCGCACCAACCACCAGTAATGTGTATTAGCCTTCAGTGCGTGTTGATATAATCAAAGAATTGGACTGATCTAAGTAATTTCAATTCAGTGTCGTTGCATTCTCATAAACTCATGTTAAATTTACAAATGAATAGGCTGATTCGATAGTTTACACAAATTGCTGTAATTTCCAACAGATCCTGTACAGCCCTAATCTGCCTCTATGCTCATATACCTTCATCCAGTGATCCACTCTTTCATTTATGTTCATCATTATTGTCACAACAAGTCTCAGAAGAGACTGTTCGGATGGAAATGCACCAATCTCCCTTGTTCGTCTCTTGAATCCAAGATTCAATCTTTCCAGGACATTTATTGTCCTCAGTCCTTTCCGGCATTATTCATTATACGCTTTATAATTGTAAAGAGAAGGATATCATCTCTCGAACATTTCAGATGCTTTATTCAGCCCCTCATTAGCGAGTGCACCCCGTGCCTCTGATACAAGAGATTCATTCTCAAGTGCCGGCTTCACAATTTGCAAAATTAATTAAGATACAAATAGTGCTCATTGTCTTATAAGGATATCCAAAAACCGACATTGTCAACTTCCGGTTGATAAGTACCTGTGATACCAGTAGGATGTCCTCAGTAGGTCTTCTTTTGTCTTGAACCGGTGCTTGAATAACCATGACTGTATGGAGAAGTGCTGTACCGTTATTTCTGATGTCTTCTCCACCATTGGACCCTCAAGGTACAGTAATACCTCATTTCTGTGCCTCTTCACAAATATAATGAGATCTGAGATCAGTGGATCACCTCCATGGAGATTCCTGATCTTATGCATCATTATATGAACAATCTCCTTCCCATTCTCATTCTTGGTGAGATCAAGTATAGCATCCATGTT
>JAJZAW010000080.1 GCA_021799185.1 Thermoplasmata archaeon | reverse complement strand
AATTGGCGAGCCACAGTTTGCACCTTTTCTCCTGTCAGAAGTGAGTTCTGCCTCACAACTCCATGTTTACCAGACCTGGAATCAAGGGTTCATGCTGAACTTAAACGTTCTGTCCCCCTATCGCCTTATGTTCTGATATCTATTTGGCCAATTAGCCATTTAGTGCGTAATCCGACTTATAGCAAAACAATATATAACGTTTTCGAAGTGCGGCTTGCTGAACACAGCTTTACTTTAAATATATCATGTTTTGCGATGGCCTTTTGCCCTTGAATTGACAATTTCAGTTTTCATATGTGGCAGAATTGCACAATACAGCATTGATCAAACCTTAAGAGCGAAAGGAACCTTACACTTCAGGAATGCAGCCGGAAAACCGCACAATGCCCTGGGCAATATATGCCTCACGGGGTATATATGGAATGAACTGGTTTTCAATTGCGCCCGGTCTCCCGTATATAATCACGGGTCTTGGCATTACCACGGTGGAAGGCGGCCTTGTTGCAACGTCATTCTACCTCGGCATCATTCCTTTTCAGGTTGTGGGTGGGGTCATATCATCTAAATTTGGGAATGCTGTTGTCTCTATTTCAGGAATGGCCATGCTTGGAATATTTACTCTGCTGTCTTCCCTTGCCCACGATTTTACCTTCCTGTTCACGTGGAGATTCCTTGCAGGTTCAGGATCCGCGCTGTTCTCTTCTCCTGCACTGGCATTTCTCTCGTCCCTGGAGAACAGGAGATCGCTTACAATGCGTGTCGGCCTTTACAATGCAGCCTTCAGCATAGGATCGGCACTGGGAATTGTATTATTCACCATCACGGATGCCATTCTTGGATGGCGAACAACCTTTCTCATTTCCGGATCGCTTGCACTTGTATCAGTTCCATTCCTGGCCATCAGTGCCATGGGCATCACGACTTCCCCTGTATTCAGGGCAGGAGGCAGTTATGGGCTATCTGATTCCGTGATGGGCGTATGGCGTTTCTCCCTTGCGGCTGCCATTGCTGTTCTTTCAGAGGCTATAATAGGGCAGGTTTTCATCCTTTACTCGGAGAGCCATGCACATCTCAGCGGATATCTTTCCGGAATCATCGTAACCACATACATGCTTGTTGGCTTTGCGGGCGGAATCATATGGGGCAGATACTTCATGAAATCCGGAAACAGAAATCCCATGTTTATCTCCACTGTATCCGTCCTTTCCATAACGTTCTTTATGATCCCTTTTTTGAAAACGTTCTCCTCCCTTCTTGTGGCTTTATCGGTGGATGGCATCCTCACCGCTGCAATCCTTTCGATGACCTATTCGAGAGTGATCGAGGGTGCTGCCAGCAAACAACGCGTCGCCCTGGCACTGGGCTTCAACAACTTTCTTCAGAAGGTTATTGCCTTTGGGTCCCCTGCCCTCTTTATAATGATTGGCGTAAATTATGGCTATGGGATTTCGTGGGATTTCTTCGGAGTTGCTGGCCTTGTGTGTCTTCTTGCTTATCCAATGGAACGCCAGATAAGGCAGTGGGCATAGCCCCATAAGTAAGACTGCAGGAAAAGGGTATAGCAGCATACTGCAGTTCTATGAAGGCGAATAATCTCCATTTGTAAAATCAAAAAAATTGAAATTAAAACATGGTAGATCAGTTGCTTGTCTCGTTTTCCCTCTTTATGGTAATTGGGATAACATTATTATCGAATTCCATTATTGCTATGTCAACAGGATCCATAACCTGTGCTGGCACATCGATAATGACCGGGGCTCCCATGGAAATCTGAAGGGCCCTTGCACCTATAATCCTAGCTTTTTCAAATTTGGTGAACGACATAAGAACCAATAGAATCGTTAGGTAATGAAACAGATTATATTAAACTTGCATGCCATTAGAACATTCACAGCCATGAAATACCGTACTGGAAATCATTTTTGCACTGCGGCCGGTTCCATCACCGAAACAGAATCAGCGGACGATTGCTCCTGATGCCACCTCCTCATACGTCGTGAAAAGCGCGCCTGAGGCATTCAGAGGCAGTATTTCGCCGTCAAGCTTAGCAACAGCCCTCTTTGCCCCATCCACATCCTCAATGTGCAGCCCTGCCTCCCTCAGTTTATCAATCTCAATCTTTCCGGATGCGTTGTATTCGTAATCTCCGATCCTTACCGGAGTCCCGGGCTTAACGGCGGCATCCACCGGGCATAGAAGTGACACGGTGTTTCCATCATCCGCCGCCAGAAGCATTCCCTGGGATTCCTCGCCCCTTATCCTGGACCATTTGAGGTTGTCCACAATTATGATCTTCCTGCCGGTGAGCTGATCCGGAGTGTATTTCTGGCGAAGTCCGGCCACTACCTGTGCGTTTCTGTAGCCAAGGTTAACCTGTATGACGTAAAGCCTGTCTGCAGATGGGTGATTCTTCACCTCCGTTATTTCTCCTACCTTCAGATCCAGGAAGTTTGGATTGCCCTTCAATATGTCAAGTTTCCTGAACGGCGGATCAGCTCTGACGGGCGTGAATTCCGATCCCTCTAATTCGGTCAGGCTCCAGGTTATCCCGTTGTCCTTGAACTTTTTCGATCCCATGGTCGCAAGCATTCCGGTAGATGACGACGGAATGAATGGATAGGCCATTACGGACAGCGCCTGGATGAGATAGAGCGAAACATGAAGCTTGTGCGCGCACTTTTCAGGATCGGTCTTTTTCAGGGCCCATGGGGCTGAATCATTGAAGTAGGAGTTGCTCTGGCGCACCAGTTCCAGCCAGCTTGAAAGCGCTTTCTTGATCTCAACCGCCTCAAGATGGCTCGAATAGCCACGCAATGCCTCTTCAGCCTGTGAGAGTATGCTTCTGTCAGCTTCGTCCATAAGATCGCTGTTTAATCTTGGGATTATCTGATTGTTAACAACGAATGAGGTTATCCTGTGCACCAGATTCCCGAATTTGTCTATGAGCTCTGTATTTACCCTGTTCTGAAGGTCCTCAAGGCTGAAGTCAGAATCCCCTCCCTCGGGAAGGTTAAAGGCTATATAGAATCTCAGGTAATCCCTGTCAACCAGCTTGAGGATTTCATTCACCGTATATCCAATCCCGCGGCTCTTTGAAAATTTGAGCCCCTTGAAATTCATATATTCATTTGCCGTGACCAGGTATGGCAGATTGTATTTCCCCATTGCCATAAGCATGGCAGGCCATATGATTGTGTGGAACGGTATGTTGTCTTTTCCCATGAAATAATAATTTTTCACTTCAGGATTGAGATAAAATTCCTTCCAGTAATCATCATGGTGTTTTTGCTTTGAATATATTCTTGCCCCTGATACGTATCCAATAAGGGCCTCAAACCACACGTATATCCTCTTGTCTTCGTAACCCTCAACCGGTACGCGAACACCCCATCCAATGTCACGTGTTATGGGCCTTCCCTTCAGCCCAGATTTGATAAAGTTCCTTGTGAATGCCATCACGTTTGGTTTCCAGAATGTCTTTGTGCCAAGCCATTCCAGTAACTGATCCTGGAACTTTTCAAGCTGAAAGAAGAGATGCTTTGTTTCCCTGAACTCGGGAGCCGTTCCATGTATAATGCACCTGGGTTCTATGAGTTCCTGCGGATCCAGTGTGCGGCCGCAGTTATCGCACTGGTCGCCACGTGCCTGAGTGTACCCGCAGTATGGGCATGTCCCCTCTATGTACCTGTCAGGCATGAATCTGTTGTCAGCCAGGCAGAACGGAGAGACCATCATTCTTTCCTCCAGGAGTCCACTGTCATAAAAGTGCATGAAAAATTCCCGCACTGTATCTGAATGTTCCGGATAGGTGGTCCTGCTGAAAATGTCAAAGTTTATGTCAAGGTTCCTGAAGGTTTCCAGATGCTCTTCATGAAATCGTGAAGATATCACATACGGGTCTACCTTTTCCTTCTCAGCAGTTATGGTAATTGGTGTGCCATGCTCATCGCTCCCTGAAACAAAAAGTACATTATTGCCCTTCATTCTTTGATATCTAACAAAAATGTCAGCGTTAAGGTACGCTCCCGCAATGTGCCCGGGATGCAGTGGCCCGTTCGCGTAGGGAAGGGCACAGTTGACAAGTATCTTCAAAGCCGAAATACACCTCCCAGCCTGATTATTACTTTATATAATATTTTGATTGATTTCAGGTGATTCCAGGGAAACATGGTATGGAAAAAATCAGGATACCGCTGATCTGAACCTCTCCATTACCCAGTCTCTGTCCAGATTTGACAGGAAATAACCAAGCCTTGGGCCGCGGCTCTTGCCTATGAGAACCCTGTAGAATATGCTGAATCCCTCCTTTGGCTCTGTGTTCGCAGATCTCAGTATTTCATGTATCCTGTTGTGTATGGCCTCTGCATCCCAGCTTATGCTCTGGACTGTCTGCAGGAACTCCCTAAGAATTGACTTCTCAGCTTCGCCAAGATCTACAGGCGCATGTGTTGGCAGGAGCGTGAATTTCATTTGCTCAGGCCCATACGCATCCAGCCAGGAACGGGCTATATCCATTTCATTCCTGAGATTGGATGAAATGCTGTTGTGCGCATATCCCCCTCTTTTCAGGGCTGACAGCAGGCTATTGTCATCGTGGTATATCTGTATGAGAGTAATGAGATGCCTGAAGCTGACCACGTCGCCGGGCTTTTCTTCCCTGACCCTGCTGAGTTCGTAGATCCTTTTTGCATCGCCGTCATCGGATGGCTCAAGGCCAAAATAGATGTCCCTGTAGCGTTCGTATTCGTCTATGAGATTGAGCAGCCCCATCCCGGGATCAAAGTCTATGTGCCTTCCAGGCTGAGATCTTGCTATGAGGAAGCGAAGAATCTGTGGGGGTGCAACACGTATCATCTCGGATGCTGGAATTGCTATGCCGGTGGAAGAATGCATGGCGCCTTTGCCCTTGAGCAAAATTCGCTCATATATCATGGGCTTTGGTGCACTAATGCCAAATATTTTTTCCGCTATGGCTTTCCCGGTGTCGTAAGATCCGCCGGGAGCACCGTGATCCTTCCCAAATGGCTCCACAGTAACCCCAAGTATCTTCCATTTTGCCGGCCACTCTATTCTCCATGGAAGCTTGCCTTCGTCCTTTCGCACATCAGCATGACCCTTATGCCCGCATTTGCAGCTGTATTCCACATAGGGAAAGCTGTAGGAAGTGACTGATGTGGTATTGATCCGCCCGCAGTTTTCACAGATGGGGTTGTATGGAGACCAGTTTTCCTCGATATCCCTTCCGGAGATTTCCTCCAGAATTGACCGGATTTGCTGGGCGTTCTTCATGACGAGGTCAATTACTTCAGCAAATTTCCCTTCACGGTAAAGGCCGGAGGTCCGTATCACCTCAACCTTCACGTTAATTGTATCCAGTGTATTCAGGAAAGGCTGGAGGAAATATTCAGAATAGGTGCCTTCTCCTTGAGGTGCAGGAATCCTGTAAAGTGGCCATCCCACATAACTGGAATATGAACTGTCAAGGAACGGATAGACCTTCCTGAGCGGGTCGATGTCATCGCAGAGGTAAATGAATCTGCTTTCCAGCCCCCTGTCCCGCGCTGCAACATGGATGAAGTTCCCTGTAAGGATCTCCCTCATGTTCCCCACATGTATGGGCCCGGATGGCGATATGCCTGTTGAGACCGTTTGATGTCCAGCAAGATCCTGGACAAATGCATCTGCCCAGTGCATGTTCCCTACATTCCACCAACAAGGCTTGTTCTCAGAATGGATCTGATCTTCACGTCTGCAATGTCGTCCCCGTTTAGTTTTGATGCCAGGACAACAGCAAGAACCGGTGTGCCGCCTTCATTCTTGGTATCCATTATTGCCCTCTTCATGGTCTCGCCAGTGCTTACAACGTCATCTATTATGACCACATTCTTTCCCTTAACCGATGCGTAATTGCTGCTGAAGAAACCCTCCTTCCTGTTGGGATGGGGCCTGTAAACTATGAGCTCGCGGCCAAGAATATATGATACCATGGTCGCAAGGGGTATACCATTTATTGTTATTCCCAGAATGGCATCCACTTCATAATTGCCATTTCCGGATTCCTCATCTATGATGTCGGCTATTATGCTGGCTATGGCATTTATGCGTTCTCCAGTAACGCCTATGGATCTCCAGCCAATTCTCACATCCTGTATCTTGGATTCCTTGAAAAATTCCTTGCTGAGAAGCCATGTGACAGTTCCAACTGAAAGGTGAAGCTCCGTTGAGATTTCTTTATCTGACATTCCCTTATTTTTCAGGTCAAGTGCCCTCTTGTATAGCTCTTCTATGCTCTTCATCTTAATCCCCGAGATCCCTTCATCTGGTAAGGTAAAAGATTATATTATACATTATCGCAGTTCAGGAATTTTTCCATTGTCATTTGCCAGCTCATTCCTTATGAGAACCGCCACCTCTTCCAGCTCTTCATCGCCAGCAGTTTTCCGACCCCAGTTAAGTTCCCTGCTGCAGAATCTTGGGATGATGTGTACGTGGTAGTGGAATACTCTCTGGTTAGCACAGGCCCCATTGTTCTGTCCTATGTTTACTGCATCAGCTCCCACCGCCCGTACCACTGCCGGAGAGATCATTCTGGTTACCCTGTGCACCTCAACGTACGCCTGTTCCTCTATGTCCATTATGTTTGCATAGTGATCCCTTGGTATAACCAGAACATGCCCCGGCTCAACTGGAGCAATATCCATGAATGCCACCACACTGTCATTTTCATAAACTATGGATGCCTTCCTGTCCCTTATGACATCACGGCAGAAGACGCAATTCTTACTGTACATCCGTGCACAATAAAACGACCGGTTTAATAGAATTGTCGTACCTGCAAGGATGCTCAGCCTAAAATACAAATCTGTATTTCAGAATCATGGCAAGCGGAACAATAAAGATGAACCAGCCACCACCTCAACCCATATTAGGGCCTCCACCAAAGTCAACCAAATACAAGGGAGTGAAACATACCATAATGGTAATGAGTGGAAAGGGCGGTGTGGGCAAATCCACAATATCAGTGAATCTGGCCGTTTCCCTGGCCAGAAGGTATAAAGTTGGCCTCATCGACGCAGACATAAATGGTCCGGATGACCCAAAAATGCTCGGAGTATCAGACGAGAAGGTGAATGTTACCGAGGATGGCAAGATCCTGCCTGTAAAGACTAAATACAGCGTCGATGTCATATCCATGGGTTTTCTTCTTCCAACAGAGGACACTGCGGTTATATGGAGAGGTGCACTGAGGCATAAGGCACTTCAGCAGTTTCTTGAGGACGTTGCCTGGGGGGAAAGGGATTTTGTAATAATGGATATGCCTCCAGGAACCGGTGATGAGGCTCTGAGTGTTGCCCAGATAGTCCCTGACGTTGAAGGCGTCATTGTGGTTGTGACGCCGCAGGATGTTGCCCTTCTGGATGCAAGGAAAGCTATCAACTTCGCCTCTCAGATGAAACTTAAGGTGCTTGGGCTCGTGGAGAACATGAGTGGATTTGTCTGCCCGCATTGCGGCGAGACAATAAATATATTTAAAAAAGGCGGAGGAGAAGAAGCTGCCAGGAAATATAATGTACCGTTCCTTGGTAGCATTCCACTGTACGCAGAAATAGTTGACAGTTCAGACAAGGGAGTGCCCTCTGTGACCCAGAGCAACGCAATTGCAGACGCCTTCAATAAGGTGACAGAGAACCTTCTTGCCGTAATGGAGAAAAAGGCCACTGCCAAATGATTATTTCCAAAGTTTTTCCAATTTTTTATTTATTTGCATACCTTAAACTTTAATCCTTATCTATGGCAATAACTAGTTATCTTCAAATTCAAATAAATCGAAAAATACGCACAGGGTTTTTTACCAGATTTCCGGACCTTAGCATGGATTGTGCATTCGGTCGATTAGTAACTGTAGACTGAATGCCTCGCCGAAGCTCGGCACTTACATCCCAGTTCTATCAATCTCC
>JAJZAW010000079.1 GCA_021799185.1 Thermoplasmata archaeon | reverse complement strand
TAACCGATCCGCTTGCAGATACACAGGTAATGAAAGAGGCGAAGAGGGTTGGAGTACCCATAGTAGCTCTATGCGATGCAAACAATAAAACGGATTTCGTTGATCTTATAATACCAACAAACAACAAGGGGAGAAGGTCCCTGGCAGTTATATACTGGCTGCTGGCTAGGGAGATTCTGAAAAATCGCGGTACAATAAAGGATTATTCAGAGTTCAACTACTCTATTGACGATTTCGAATCCCAGATCTGATCGCCATTCAGGAATGGGTCCCTTACCCTTATTATTTTTACATAAGCAGTTTCCGAACCGGATCTGCCGGCAAATACCATTTCTTTTCTGACTCCCTGTGCCACTCTTACAGCCCTGCTTATTTTGTACCATTCTTCCTTCTCTTCGAGCACGTGTACAAGGAACTCCGCATGGGCATCGATGTTAATTCCGTAGACCCTGAAGTTTGCCCCGTATTTAAATCCGGTCCTCACTATGAAGCCTCTGGCTACAAGATCACGGAAAACAGTCATTGTGAGATTTTTATCATCAACTTCAGTTCCAGATAGAAGTGCAGCTTCATATTCGTTCAGGAGCCTGATATTCCCAATAGTGGTCCCCATCCAATCAGGTATGCCGCTGTCCTCTGATGCAGGGGTGCCTTTCAGGTCAACAATGTTCACAGGAGTGCCAAGTACGGTTCTGACACTACCTTCCGGTTCAAACCGTCTTGCGACGAACATTGTAATATCGTGATCATCATCTATGGCTGCATAGAGTGAATCGCTGCTGGACACAAGCTGAGAAAATGAGATGGTGCGATCTTCCCTTACTGTGGCAACAGGACCACTGTACTCCTCACGTGAAGTCTTTCTATAATACATTAAGTTGTTTTCTACCTTCACCTGAAACCCTTTGGATTTAAGCAGTTGAAACAGGTAGAAACGATCAGTGAAACCTGGCGTCTGATCAAATGCACTTATAAGGGAGAGCATGCTTCTCATGGATGGATTTTCAGCGGTGATCCTCCCCTTGATAACAAGATAAAGTGCCTCATATGGGTCCAGATAAAGAATCCCGGAAATTATCCTGCCCAACCGGTATTTGCTCTGAACATGCGAGGGGCCCTTGCCATCCTCAATGGAAAAGACAATTTTCTCACATATTGCCCTATGCGGTGCGCTGCCTCTTTGCATAAAATCTCTCCGCAAGGCTACTGGTAATGCTGTTCAACAACTCAGGAATACCTTCACCCGTACGCGAGGATACCATCACATAGTCGACTTTCTCCTTCTTTGCGATCTTCTCAATATCCTCTGTCCAGATCTCGGCTTCATACTTCATGTCAGATTTTGTTCCCACAAGCAATATCTGAGGCTTTTTTTCAAATGTCCTGGCGTACTTAACTATGTCTGAAGCAAATTCCAGAGATGCAGGGTTTGTTACATCCACCAGCACCAGTATTATATTTGATCCTGGAAGAAATCTCTCAGCTTCAGGCCCATCTGATATCTCCTGAAGCAAGAGATCAGCGGATATTTTTTCACCGTCCCGTTCAACAACCAGGCGCTTCCTTGAAAGCAGCTTTGATGCTGAACCAGGGCTGTCAGAATCGTATACTACCCGGGATATGAGAGCACTTTTGCCGGTTCCCTTACCTCCGGCAACACTGATTTTCCAGGCGACCCGATCCATGACCATTGGCAATTGATTAGGAGGATTTTCTTATAGTTTTTGCTGGTAAAATCCCAGTTCGTTGCAAACGGCCGAAATGAGATGGAAAATTACAAATACAGGATATATCAGTTTGATATTTCCATGGAAATATCAAGAATTTCTCACATTCGCGAAGAGAAAAAAACAGGTATTCATGAGGGAACTTGCCGGGTTCAATGATTTCCGACATTTTGACGCTATTCAATAATCGAAATTGTTCAATCTTCGTGAGGGGTGCCGTAATGTTTAGTTTTGACATAATATATTGTTGACATTGTAAAACGCTGGCTCTGACAGTGATTATCACTGAATAGGTTTATTAACTTTTTGGGCATACTTGTACGGTGACATTATGGAATTCAAGTTTTCAGATAACCTGAAGAATATGAAGCCTTCCGAGATAAGAGAACTCCTGAAGTATGCAACCAACAAGAATCTGATATCTTTTGGTGGAGGAATGCCAAATCCTGAAACTTTTCCCATGGCAGACATCAAGTCAATAATGGATGATGTCATGGACAAGTATGGGGAAATTGCCTTGCAGTACGGGAATACGGGAGGCCTCAATGAACTTCGCACAGAAATAGTCCGACTTGTCAGGGAGACTGAAAACATAAGGAGTTCAGAGTCACAGGTTCTTGTCACTGCCGGGTCCCAGCAGGGGCTTTATGAATTGTCAAAAATCTTTGTGAATCCTGGAGATACAATAATAACAGAAGAACCCACATACGTTGGTGCAATATCTGCTTTTGATGCAAATAAGGCGGAAATGCACTCAATCCCCATGGATGAGAATGGAATCAGAACGGAACTTGCTGAAACAGAAATAAAGAAACTCATATCCATGGGAAGGAAACCGAAATTCATCTACACAATTCCAACATTCCAGAACCCGACTGGAGTAACCATGAGCCTGGAAAGAAGGCGCCATCTTGTTGAAATATCACAGAAATATGAGATTCCGCTTGTTGAGGATAACCCTTATGGTGAGCTCAGGTACGATGGGGAGAGGATACCTGCACTCAAATCACTTGATCCGGACGTTATCTATCTTGGTACTTTCTCCAAGATAATGTGTCCGGGCCTTAGGATGGGCTTCACGGTGGCACCGGAATCCTTCATTTCAAGGGTTAACCTTTTGAAGCAGGCTCTGGACCTTTCTTCAAGCACCTTCAGCCAGTTTGTGGCATGGCAGTATCTTGCCAGAGATGAGGTAAAGAAACAGATTCCCAAGACAATCAAACTATACAGGAGAAAAAGGGATACCATGTTTAAAGCACTTGAACAGTACTTCCCAGATGGGTCATTTTGGTCAAAGCCACTGGGTGGAATGTTTCTCTGGGCCACAGTTGATCCCAGGATAAACACTACCGATATGCTGCAGGATGCCATAAAGGACGGGGTGGCATACGTGAGCGGGAATGCCTTTTCCCCTGCAAGAACACAGGCAAATAGCATGAGGTTGAACTTCACTTTCTCTGAAGATGAACAGATCTATGAGGGAATCCGCAGGCTAGCTTCTGTGCTGGAGAAGAAAATGTCTGTACTTCAGCCGCAATAATCTGATAACCTCATGATTACCGTAATGGGTGGATCTTTCACAAGATTCCATAGAGGGCACATGCTGATGCTTGACGCTGCAATCAGGACAGGGAATCATCTCATTGTGGGTCTTGCATCAGACGATTTTCTCAAGAAGCATAAGGCATACGATGCCCCGAAATATTCGGTAAGAAAGCGCTCACTTGATAACTATATTTCTCGTTTCACATCTGATTACGAGATTTATCCTCTCGATTCTAGAAATGGAAACGCAGACAATTCACCTGAGTATGATACAATTGTAGTATCGAGGGAAACCCGGGCACAGGCTGAGACAATAAATACCTCAAGGATACAGAAGGGGCTTCAGCCACTCAGGATAATAGAGGTTCCAATAGCTCTTGCTGAGGACCTTTTTCCAATAAGTTCCAGCAGGATAGTGAAAGGAGAAATCAGGGCAAATGGCCGCAGGGTGACACCAGTCCTTGTGGGAATATCCACTGCAAACAGCCTGAAAGTCATGGCCCTGGACAGGTATATATCAAAAGTGATGAAAAATTATGAGATTTTTCGCAACCCTGACTATGAGCTTGATACAGATCAGCCGCTTGGAAGCGACACCCAGGTTAATGCTTTGAAGAGGGCACAGGCTGCTCTCGGATCACGTGATTATGGCGTTGGTGTTGAATCTGGCATATATATGGATCGGGTTACTGGAACTGTAATTGACATCCACTACTGTGTTGTTATAGACAGATATTCCCGGGTTACTGCAGGAACCAGCAGCGGTTTTGCCATCCCGCCTGAAATCCTCAGGGGCATAAGGGAAGGGCTTACCGAATCCCAGGCTTTTGTAGAACACTATGGTGGCACAGATCCCGGTTCAACTTCCGGTATAGCAGGAATAATTTCAGGAAACAGGATCACAAGAGAAGAGCTCATTTATGAGGCAATAAGGAATGCATTCATTCCCAGAACCGGTGCTTCATTCTATGGCCTTGATGAGAAAATTCAGTGAAGTATGGATGGTTCCGTATTCCCGCAATGGAATCATATGGCTCTTTAAAAGTGTTCCTGCACATCTACATAACGGTTAAGTACGGGAACGGCATTAAAAAATGAAAATAATGGTAACTAAGGAAGAAATTCTGGAACAGCTTAAGCAGGTTTCAGATCCAGAAATAGGAATGGATGTTGTCAACCTTGGCCTCGTTTATGATGTTGAAATCAATGGTGACAGGGTATACATTAAGATGACAATGACCGCTCCAACATGCCCTGTTACACCATGGATACTTTCTGAGGCCCAGAGAATAGTGGAAAACATGGAAGGCGTTGAGGCGGCAGATATAGAACTCGTATGGGACCCGCCATGGAATCCCTCCATGATGACGGATGAAGCCAAGGAAGCTCTGAACATGACATAAGGCTGCTGATTGCTGGAAAACCCTGTCAAAATTTTCTTAGCCATCCACAGAGCCCCCTTCTACCATTTATGACGCGAAGCAGTTCGAGTGTTCAAACGACGCACCTTTAAATACCCTTTTTATATAGTGAACGAAAGGGTTATTTATGAGCGAGAGAGAAAAGATTACAGTGGAAAACATAGTTGCTTCTACGTCACTGGCGGAACATCTTGATCTGAGCAGGATTGCGCTTGCGCTTGAAGGATCGGAATACGAGCCCGAGCAGTTTCCAGGCCTTATATACCGCCTGCACGAGCCGAAGACTGCTGTTCTTATATTCAGAAGCGGAAAGGTGAACTGTACCGGTGCAAAGAATCTTGCAAACGTTAAGCTCACAATCGACACAATAATCCAGAAGCTGAAGAAAGCCGGTATTGAAGTTTATGACAATCCGGACATTGTTGTTCAGAATATAGTCGCTGTCTATGATCTAGAGGCGGAGCTTAACCTTACTGATATCGCCATGTCGCTGGGGCTTGAAAACGTAGAATATGAGCCTGAACAATTTCCCGGCCTCGTCTACAGGGTTGAAGAGCCAAAGGTCGTGCTTCTGCTTTTCGGTTCTGGAAAGGTTGTCTGCACTGGAGCCAAAGAGGAAAGCGAAATAGAACAGGCTGTCATAAAGGTGAAGAAGGAGCTTCAGAAGGTAGGCCTCATCTGATCACCAGGTCATGTTATTTTTCAAAATTTCCCTTATGAAGGATGTTGCATAAATTCCTCTTCCCAGGCTGAATTCCATAACCCCATCATTTTTAATCGTTAAGTTAGACGGAATACATGATACAATCCTCCTTTCTCCAGATGATGAAAATTCAGGATAAGATCGAAGCCGGAACATGCTGGGTTTTATACCTTCTTCCTCGAGCAGATCTTTTTCAAACTCACCCTGTGGACCGCCAGTAAGTACAGTATCAAATCCTATAAGTGGTGCCGATGGCCTGAGGCGATTCTGCTTCAGTGAAGCTTCAAGAATCCCGCGGTTCATTGAGTTTACGCCTATCTCCCTGGCGCTGTCGCTGTTGAAAAGCCCATCGACCGGGTAAAGAATATCGCCGTCATTGCCCGAGTTCATCCCCAGATATCTGATTCGCATGGACACTATACGGTTGAAGAGATATGACTGGTATGCATGAACAAACATCATTCCAAGATTCTTCGGGAATGCTGCCAGGGATCCCTTTAGGGTGCCATGTTCCAGCATGTAGCCAAGAATGGTCCTCTCAAAGTTAAGGTGCATCGGAAATGCCTTTAGGGCAGCTCTGGCATCCTGGGTCGAGGCAAATTCCTTGCGGTAGTATTCGCTGTCAATTTCAGGATCATATATGTATTCCATGGCAGCCTCCTCATCTTTGCCCTCCAGAAGCAGTTTCCCGACCTTGTGGGTGTTGGTCCGCACACTGCCGAATCGCTGAAGGCCAAAATAATTTGGAAACCCTCCAGAAGCATGGAGTTCATCGACTACTTCACCGAGAAATCCAAGGTCTTCCTGAGGCATGTGAAGATTCACCGTGAACCTGTTGCCCGTCAGATCTCCAAGTGCAAGCATCCTGTCGCTACGGAACCAGTCAGTGATCTCACAGTCCGCTATGCTGATAGTGGACGGATCAAAATCATGGTTTATGCTGAAATACTGCGTTGTCACGGCGTGCTTATCCTTTGTTCCGCAGTAAGTTATGCGTTTGTGGCTGATGTGGAGTTCCCTGGCGAGGAATATTATGAACCTGTTCGTATCCCATTCTCTTAGTTTTGCCCTGATGATGATGTATTTCCCGTTTTCAAGCCTTCTAAGGTCTTTTGGGATCTCCTGCACAAGAAAATCTTCAGGAACCTGCTTAAAAATGCCCCTGAGTGGTTCAGTTACGGTTGCATAGCTTTCCATGCCAACCGACCGTTCGCGTTCTGGAGGTTCAAGCCGGGTAATGGCCTATCACTCTGTACAGGTTATCTCTCTCAACCGCTTCCATTCCAATCTGGTTCAGGCCGTTTATTATTGCATCCTTCCTGAGGTTGCCAACCTGCTTTCCAGTAGCAGGTATTACCTTCTCATCGTATATTGTTCCACCCCAGTCATTTGCACCGAAAAGCACAGACATCTGCCCCATCTGAATTCCATTGGTCAGCCAGGAACTCTGAATGGTTGGAATAGAGTTATTTAGGACAATTCTGGATATTGCTATGTTACGGAGAACATCTGCTCCGCCGGCCCTGTACTTAACTGCACCAGATTTTTCAAGCTGGGTATTTCCGGGTTCAAAATTCCATGGGGTAAAGCTCAGGAATCCGTTATATTTGCGCTGGAGATCAACAAGTGCAAGCAGATGATCTGCC
This sequence comes from Thermoplasmata archaeon, assembly GCA_021799185.1. Taxonomy (GTDB): domain Archaea; phylum Thermoplasmatota; class Thermoplasmata; order Thermoplasmatales; family Thermoplasmataceae; genus UBA509. The sequence goes on along the minus strand of JAJZAW010000079.1, from coordinate 1,034 downwards.
TTGTGGCGCGATTCCTCAACATGCCCGAACATCATGGTTGCAGAGCTGTGGACGCCGAGCCGATGGGCGGTTTCCATCACTTCAAGCCATTGCTTCCCGCTTCCAGCTGGCCTGCCAAGTAGCTTCCTGACCCCATCGTCAAATATTTCTGCGCCAGCCCCCGGAATGGATTGCATGCCTGCGTCTACCAGTGATTTTATGATATCAGAAACGCTTGTATGCTCCTTTCTGGCAATAAATGATATCTCGGAGGTTGACAGCCCATGAATGCCCAGGTCCGGGTACACCTCGTGGATAGAACGAAAGAGGTCAGTGTAGTATTCAAGTGGAAGCGCCGGATTCACACCTCCCTGTATTAATAACTGTGTAATGTGGAAATTCCTGTAATAGGGCTCTATTTCCTTAAGGACCTGATCCCTTGTCAGCAGGAACGCATCAGATTCTGTGCCTGTCCTGTAGAACGCACAGAAATTGCATCTCACGTTGCAGATGTTGGTGTAATTAAGTATCATGTTGGACACAAATGAAACTGTATTTCCGGTTTTCCCCTGGGCGAGTATCCTTGCAGCCTGGCCCAGGGAGCTGAGATCTGCCTCGTCATACATGAAGATAATATCATCCCTGGTAGGTGTTTCCCCATTCTGTACTTCCCTCAGGATATCATCAACCGGGTCCTGCTGTCTAAGCATAGTCCTTTATTGATAATGACTATTAATCCTTTGGCAAATTAATTTGTATCTGGATTGGGTACAATGTTACATTCAGCGATTTTACCGGGAGCTTGATACAGGCATTTTAAACATAAGAGCTGGTATCGCCATTATTGAGTTCTGATAACAGAATGCCCTGACGTCAAACGCTGTTAACTGCCATCTCCATCGTTATTTCATGATTTCACATTAGAAGAGGATCAACATGGGGTGAGGGCAAATGCGTCCACTAGAAATGGTTAATTACAATCAGGTAATTTTGAACAATGGAAGGTTTTTCCCAGTATCCTCTGGATTACTGGACAGAGCAGATTAGGGCTGGCT
>JAJZAW010000078.1 GCA_021799185.1 Thermoplasmata archaeon | reverse complement strand
GCTGCGTTCTTCGCTGCATACACAAGCTTTGCCATAATTATTAACTCAATGAGGCCAGGCGCAATCCCTCTGGGACCTGCAGTAGGCAAGAAATCTTGAGAAAATCTTACTATATAAATTTTTAAATTAAAACATTTAATTACGAAAGTATTAATATGATATTGTTGTTTTTCTGCCATGGAAAAAACGGAATCTCAAAAGGATGTTCTGCCCACCTCAGAAGTGTTCCATCCTGGAATAGGCAGTTATCAGCAGGTTTACAGAGAATCTGTTGAAAACAGGGATGATTTCTGGAGCAAGCAAGCAGGCATTCTAGACTGGCATAAGAGATGGGACAAGATACTGGATGATTCAAACCCACCTTTTTACCGGTGGTTCGTTAACGGTAAACTTAACGCATCCTACAATGCCGTTGACAGACATGTACTGCACGGGAAGAGAAACAAAGCAGCTTACATATGGATAGCAGAAAATGGCGACGAGAAAATAGTAACGTACGACGGTCTTTACAGAAGGGTTAACAATTTTGCTAGGGCACTTCTGGATCTCGGTGTAAAGAAGGGTGACAAGATAATCATATATTTGCCCATGATTCTGGAAGCTCCAGTTGCCATGCTGGCTGCGGCAAGAATTGGTGCAGTTTTTTCGTTCGTCTTCGCTGGCTTTGGTGCTGGAGCGCTTGCAGACAGGATAAACGATTCAAAGGCTAAAATGATCATAACGGCCGATGGAGCCTTCCGGGGAGGCAAGATTGTAGAATTAAAGAAAATTGTTGATGAAGCAGTTGAAATGACTTCATCCATTAGCACAATAGTTGTAGTGAAGAGAACGGGCATTGACATACAGATGGATGAAGAAAGGGATGTATGGTGGCATGACGTCACCAAGGATTCCTCGGTATATATTGAACCTGAATGGATGGATTCAAACGATCCTCTGTATATTCTATACACATCCGGAACAACAGGAAAGCCAAAGGGTGCTGTTCACGGCAATGGTGGCTATTCTGTCTGGGTTGCCAGCACCCTCAGGTGGGCATTTGATCCTAAGGAGGACGACCGATGGTGGTGTGCTGCAGATATTGGATGGGTTACAGGACACAGTTACATAGTGTTTGCCCCACTTTTCCTTGGCCTTACATCCATAATGTTCGAAGGTGCTATTACGTACCCTGCCCCTGACAGGATGTGGGAAATTATAGAAAGGTACCGTGTGAATCTGCTTTATACATCTCCAACAGCCATAAGGACCCTTATGAGGTTTGGTGAGAAATACCCGGCAATGCATGATCTGTCATCGCTCAGGGTATTGGGCACCGTAGGGGAGCCAATAAATCCAGCTGCCTGGAAATGGTATTATGAACACATAGGTCATTCAAATTCTCCCATAATCGATACATACTGGCAGACTGAAACCGGAGGTTTCATGATAGCTCCGCCACTGGGTCTGGGTCTCCCACCACTTAAGCCCGGCTCTGGTACGTTCCCAATGCCCGGAGTGGAACCGGTGATACTTGATGAAAAAGGACACGAGCTTCCTGAAGAACAGAAAGGATATATTGCTTATAAGAAACCCTGGCCAGGCATGTTTCTTACCCTGAACAACGATCCTGAGCGATACAAAAAGGTCTACTTTGAAAAATATCCTGGACTTTATTTCTGTGGCGATTATGCAATAAAGGATAAGGACGGCTACTACTGGCTCCTTGGAAGATCAGATGAGGTTCTGAATGTATCCGGGCACAGACTCGGTACCATAGAAGTAGAGGATGCCCTTATAAGTTCCAAGGAGGTTGCAGAGAGCGCAGTATTCGGAAAGCCGGACAGCGTTAAGGGTGAGGTCATAGTTGCATTTGTTGTGCTCAAGGAGCAGTACCAGGATGATGGTGAGATAGTACAGAAACTCAGGAAGCGCATCAGAGAGGATCTGGGGCCAATATATGTTCCTGAAGAAATTCACATTGTTAAAACACTTCCAAAGACAAGGAGCGGAAAAATAATGCGGCGTGTGGTAAAGGCCGTGGCATTGAATCAACTGCCGGGAGACATAAGCACACTTGAGAACTCGGCATCCGTTGATGAAATAAAGGAGGCAATACAGGTCTTTTCAACTGAAACAGGAAATCCATAGACCTCCCATATTTTTTCATTCATCATTCAGATTTTTTTACCAAAAGAGATATGCCATCCTAACTGTTATGTAAATTATGGAGAAAGAAAGATTCATCGTAATCGGTGGTGATGCAGCTGGCATGAGTGCTGCATCCAGAATACGGAAAAGGCGGCCTGAATCTGATGTTGTCGTATATGAAGCCGGACAGTATGTGTCATACTCAGCCTGTGGAATGCCGTTTCACATAGGTGGAGTTGTGAAGGATTTCAACAGCCTTATACATTATTCTGTGGAAAAATTCCGTAAGGATAGAAATATTCAGGTGAATCTTGGGGCAACTGTTACATCAATTGACAGAAAGAGGAGGGAGATTACCTTCACATCAAATGGCAAAACAGGAAAGGATCAGTACGACCATCTTGTCATCGCAACAGGCGCAAGCGCCAGAATCCCTGAAAATCTCAGGGCTGTTCCGCATGTATATACACTGAGAACACTGAACGATCTTCAGAGATTCGAATCTGCCCTGGATGCAGTGAAGGATGTGACAATTGTCGGGGCAGGATATATCGGGCTCGAACTTGCAGAATCCATGAGAAATAGGGAAAAGAATGTCAGGATTGTACAGCGCTCCAGCCGAATCCTCAGGGGCTTTGACACGCAGCTCTCAGGAGCAATAATGGATGAGGTCACAGCCAATAAGGTTGAGATTCTGATGAACACGGAAATCAGGCAGGTTGTAGAGACCCATGGCAGTCTGAATGTCAGCCTGAGCAATGGCAAATCATTCACCACAGGGATGATTCTGGTTGCAACAGGCGTGATCCCAAACAGCGATATTGCAAGAGACGCTGGACTGGAGCTTGGCATAGCAGGTGCCATCAAGGTTAATGAGTATATGGAAACCAATGACCCCCTCATATTCGCCGCTGGCGATGTTGCAACTTCATATAATATGATAACAGGAAAGGATGCGTATATGCCTCTAGCAACAGGGTCCAACAAATCTGGCAGGATTGCCGGGGAAAATGCGGCAGGAGGGAGATCAAAGTTCGCCGGAATAGCAGGAACAGAGGTGGTCAAGGTTTTTTCGCTGGAGGTCGGAAAAACTGGCTTTGATCATGATGCAGCATTATCTGAGGGCTTTGATGCAGTATCCTCAACCATAACATCAACATCGCGTTCTTCCTATTATCCTGGCTCTTCGCCACTCACCATAAAGATGACGGCAGACAGGAAGAGCAGAAAGTTGCTTGGGGCTGAAATCATAGGGCACGAGGGAGTTGCAAAAAGGATTGATGTCATTGCTACTGCAATATACTCAAGGCTTTCCGTAGACGATATGCTCGGTGTGGATTATTCATATTCCCCGCCATTTGCACCTACATGGGAACCAGTTCTTGTTGCAGCGGACGTCCTTTCAGGCAAGCTGGATTAAAACGCATTTTCATCCGGTGGTTACGAAGTGCGGCTGAATCACAGGGCGGTGCTAAACCGTAAAATATTTTTTGATTAAGAATGATAAACATATTGTCATTTTATTGATGTGAAAGTTAGCGGCTTCATTATCAGGCGAAAGAAGACAGTAATCATTCTGTGGGCAGTTCTCATTCTCGCTGCCACTCCAGCAATTCTTGGCTATTCCCACTATATCACCTATTCAAGCGCTGGTGCGGTGAATCCAAACAGCGAATCGCAGATAGCCTCACAGATACTTGAAAAATCCCATACCACAAACTCCTCACTTGTAATTCTAGTGCTTCAGAATCCATTCTTAAACAATACAACTGCTGTCAGGACATTATCCATGCAGAAGGATATTCAAAATAAAAACATAAGGGAACTGGCATCAACTTCCTCTCCGTTTTCCACCTACGCAGAATTTATCAATAAAGCTGTGGGCAGCAATGCCTCAAAAATAGCTTCACTTTATAATGAGACCAGCAGCAACGCAACTTCCATGTACTCATTTCCGTCATCTTTCTATTCAAACTGGTCAAGCAATTTCTTCAGATACGATTCCATAATGGCATCTGCCTATGCATCTGGTTACAACTCCTCCAATCCTTACCAGGAAGCATTCATTTCAGAGCTTAACAATACGGCCAGGGCAAACAATGTGTCAGGCAGTGAATCAGTTTCTCAGCCTTTGCAGGCAGTGAGATCTGCAATTTTGCTGGCATTTGACCAGGTCTATCCAGGATATGCAGTTCAGAAATATTCTCCGGGGAGTTATATTTCATACTATTATCTGGGGCTGGGCAACTACACAAATTCAGTTGCGGTAGCTGTAGCGCAATATCTGGGGCAGTACTTCCCTGCCACACCAGATCTGGTAAATGCAACGCTAATGGGAGGAAATGTGGGAATAAATTATGTCCAGAAGTACGGGTTAACCGGCGCTCCGCAGTTCCTGACTGATCAGTATGTCAGCGCGGACAGATCTGCATTCATTGTCAACGTCATATTCTCAGTCCCATCAGGCTATGTAGGCAAAGATGACTTTGTCCCATCGTCAAATGCAACACCTGTAATTGAAAGCATAGCATCCAGTTATTTTGGAAATTCAGGGATGGTAACAGGCAACGGGGCCATAAACCAGCAGATACAGCAGGTTACAGCAAAGTCTGCTTTCATATTCGGAGTCCTTTTTGTAATACTGGCCATCGCAGTGGCGATAACTCTGGTTTCGTGGAAATCTGCCATTATTGCACTGATTTTTGTATCGCTTGCAACAGCACTTGGTTACGTATCAATCTTCATAACAGGGATACTCCTGCATGGAGTCAATTACATAGTTAACTACACCCTGACTGCTGTTGCCGTAGGGGTTTCCACAGATTACCTGATTTACATAGCCTCCAGGTACAGGCAGGAAATAAGGGAAGGGGCAAGCCATCAGGCTGCCCTTGAAACTGCAGTGTCACGAGCCGGCAAAGCAGTTGTAATAAGTGGCATCACGGTAAGCCTCAGTCTGCTCACATTCTCATTCATTCCAGGATTCAAGAGCTGGGGATTAGTGCTCTTTATGGCAATAATGATGATTATGGCGCTGGTTGCAACACTGTTCCCTGCTGTTCTGGCTCTATTCGGCCCAGCTTTCTTCACCAGAAAATCCATATCTAGGGTTCCTGAAGGATACCATACCAGATCCCTGTTTCACAGGGCTGCCAGGCTGGCATCGCGGAGGAAAGCTGCAGTGGTTGCAATAATTTTGCTGCTGGGAATACCAGCCGGATACTTCTTTTTAACAGTACCGACAACCTACAATTTCAATACGGGAGTGCCGGCTGGGCTACCAGCCGTTAAGGCCCTCAATACTCTGGAAGCGAAATTCGGATCGAACCTCATTTATCCAATTGAAGTTATTCTCCCAATGGCGAATGCAAATTGGACACATGATTCAGGATATAATTCCACAATAATTTCAACAACACATATGCTCCTGGAATTTCCGGGTGTACAGAAAGTGGTGGGGCCATACAGCAACGGGACTTCCCTGAATACAAGCGTATCCCCTTCACCCTTTGTTCTTGAGAGTGGCAAATATGTCTATTACCTGGTATACAGCGATTATTCCCCATATTCCAGCCAGGCAATGCAACAGGTTACCCATCTCAGGGATGACCGGAGTATAATAGTTGGAGGAATCACTTCCAGCGTCATAGATCAGAAGGCTGAAAATGCAGTTACTTACGGTGAGCTTGAGATTCTCATCATTTCTGTAATATTCGCGGTTCTGATCATATCCTTCAGATCAATCAGATACCCCATAATATCAATCTCCGGAGTATTTATCAGCATCTCATGGACCACAGTGATTCTCTATTTCATATCCACTTATATATTGCATCAGTCTCTCATATACCTCATTCCAGTGATCCTTTTCATAATTCTAATGTCACTTGGGAATGATTATACAGTTTTCATAATTTCAAGTGTCCGGGAATACAGCAGAAGGATTGGCTTCATGGATGGCATGCCACGAGGAATGGCAAGTTCGGGAAGGGTGGTAACGTCCCTGGGAATCATACTTGCAGCATCATTAGGTTCACTGGCATTCATACCAGACGGTTTCCTGGAGCAACTTGGCATTTCCTTTATAATATCTCTCCTTATAGATACATTCATAATAAGGACGCTGTACTTCCCGTCAATGCTTTCGTTGTTTCACAGGGGCAAGGAGGAGAAAATGTGAGATAATGCAGCAGGTTATTTCCCGGATGCAGACAGGGCATTGACTATGTCATTAAAAATGGCATCAGGGTCCTCCAGTCCCACAGAAAGTCGGAATGTATATTCCGAAAACCCAACGCTCTTTCTTTCATCGGGTGAAAGAGATCTGTGCGACATTGTTGCAGGATGTGAGATGGTGGTGTTTACACCTCCAAGCGTGTTTGCAGGCTCTATTATTTTCAGTGCGCCCATGAACTTTCCAGGCATGGTTTTGCCCATTATAACGTCGAAGCTGATTATTCCCCCAAATCCTCGCAACAGTTTTCCTGCCACTTTGCTGTCAGGATGTGATGGAAGCCCCGGATACCGCACTGTTTCGAAGGATGGGTCTTCCTCAAGTCTTCTTGCCAGTTCCATTGCAGATCTATTGATTCTTTCCATGCGGACATTAAGAGTTTTGAGGCCCCTTATTGTGAGGTACGCGGTATTTGGTTCCATGGATGTGCCCAGCGTCCTCCTGAAAGAATCCACAGAACTTATCAGATCCTTGTTTCCGGATACCGATCCGCCAATTACATCATTATGCCCTGACATGAATTTTGAAAGGCTGTGAACGACAGCAGCAGCACCCTGATCATGCGGCCTCTGGTTTACCGGTGTTGCGAGTGTTGAATCCACAAGCACCTTTCCGCCATGTTCAGAGGCTATCCTTGATATCGCCGGTATGTCATAGACCCTGAGAACAGGGTTTGAAATGCTCTCAAGGAATATGATATCTGCATCTTCTGCAAGCGACATGACGTTTTCATTTCCTGGGTCAGATACGCTCACAATTATTCCGTATTGTCTCAGAAACTCAGTGGCAAACCTGAATGACCTTGCAAAACAGTCTCTGGTGACAAGCAGTCTCATCCCGGGCCTGAGCAGGGTAAGAAGAGTTGTTGTGATGGCTCCCATTCCGGATGAAAATTCTGTGCTGGAATCCGTGTTTTCAAGCAGAGAAATAATCCTGCCCAGCTCCTCAACTGTTGGATTGGCTTCCCTGGAATAGCGATATCTCTCACCCTCGGGCATTCTGTAGGCACTGGTCTGATATATTGGATAAGTAAGAGATCCAGTAACTGGATCGATGCTCTCCTTAACTTCTTGCCGGATTTCTTTCAATTTCTGTTCCTCCGGAAATTTTAGATTCTACGATGCTGTAATCGATCCTCATGGGGGTAAAGATTTCCTGCACCCCGGTTCTAATCCCTTGCAGATCAGTGAGGCCGTCAACAACAGCCATGATGCTTGGCCCAGCACCGCTAATGCATACGCCTGCAGCACCGGATTCAAGCATCATGGTTTTCATCTTCTCATAATATGGATAGAGAGGCTTCCTGGCAGCCTCCACTATTATGTCGTTCATTCCGTTCCTCACCAGCTCCCGTTCGCCTCCCGTGAGGCCTGCAATAAGTTCAGTTATGTACCTGGCATTCTGGATGTAACTGGCCATTTGGATTCTATCCGGAACAAGGGTGCGGCATAACTTTGTCTTGTCCTTGATGTGAATAGATGGTATTACAGTCAGGAATGAAAACGATTTGTGGATTTTGAGGCGTCTGACCCTGATTGGAGAAACCGATTCAATAATTACAAAACCGCCATGTATGCTTGCGGCTACATTATCGGCGTGCGGTGTTCCGGAAGAGGCAATCTCACCAAGCATAGCATATTTAACTTTTTCATCAAGCGACAGCTTCAGGTTAAAGAGTTCACTTACAGCCGATACAGCTGCGGCTGCTGACGCACCAC
>JAJZAW010000077.1 GCA_021799185.1 Thermoplasmata archaeon | reverse complement strand
GTGAAATGTATGACGAGGCCATGGGAATACTCCAGAAGGAGGCAGAATTGCAGGAAGTTGTTCAGCTGGTGGGATTTGACGCACTTCCGGAACGCGAGAAAAACATACTTGACATTGCAAGAATGCTGAGGGAGGATTTCCTGCAGCAGAGTGCATTTGATGAGGTTGATCAGTACTGCTCCATAAAGAAGCAATACGGAATGCTGAAAGCAATACTTGCGCTGGGAAAGGAGCAGTCCAAGGCTCTGGACAAGGGGCTTTCCATGGTGCAGGTGCAGAGTGTCAGGGCACGTGATATGATTTCAAGGATGAAGGAGGTAAGGGAAGAGGAATTCCCCGCATACCTTGAGAGTCTGCTTTCGGAGATCGCAGGGCAGATTGAGAGTTTGATGGAGGCTTGAAAATGCCACAGGTTAGCTATAAAACTGTATCGCAGATAGCAGGTCCACTTGTTTTCGTTGAAAAAGTGGAGAACGCAGCATACAACGAACTGGTAGAAATTACGCTGGGAAATGGGGAGAAGCGGTCCGGGCAGGTCCTGGATACCGGGAGAGGCCTGGCAGTTGTTCAGGTTTTCGGTGCGACATCAGGGATGGATGTCAGCAACACAAAGGTGAAGTTTCTGGGAAACACAGCCAGAGTATCTGTTTCCGATGAAATGCTGGGCCGTATATTTAACGGACTTGGTGAACCCATTGATTCCCTTCCTCCAATAGTCAGCAAAGAGAGGGTGGAGGTCGTTGGAAATGCTATGAATCCATACTCCAGGGAAGAGCCGTCTGAGTTCATAGAGACCGGCATTTCCACAATAGACGGGATGAACACACTGGTCAGAGGTCAGAAGCTTCCCATATTCTCCTCCGCAGGGCTTTCCCATAACCGCCTTGCAGCGCAAATTGCACGTCAAGCTAAGGTTCTGGGGAGCAGTGAGGATTTTGCCGTTATATTCGGTGCAATGGGCATAACCAGCGAGGAAGCGAATTACTTTGTGAATGAGTTCACAAAAACCGGTGCAATTTCAAGATCCGTGCTCTTTCTCAATCTTTCATCTGATCCTAGCATGGAAAGGATAATCCTGCCCAAGGTTGCCCTAACTACAGCAGAGTATCTGGCTTACGAGAGGGAGATGCATATCCTCGTAATTCTCTCAGACATGACAAATTACTGCGAGGCTCTTCGTGAAATATCATCTGCAAGGGAAGAGGTTCCGGGAAGACGTGGTTTTCCAGGATACATGTATACAGATCTTAGCACAATTTATGAGAGGGCCGGAAAGATAAGGGGCAAGAACGGATCAATTACACAGATTCCCATTCTCACCATGCCTGGCGATGATATAACAAACCCGATTCCGGATCTTACCGGATACATTACAGAGGGGCAGATTGTTCTAAGCAGGGACCTCCAGAGAAAGGGAATATATCCCCCTGTGGATGTCCTGCCATCCCTTTCAAGGCTCATGAATCAGGGCATAGGCAAGGGAAGGACAAGAGAGGACCACCGCGGAGTGGCTGACCAGATTTATGCTGCATATGCGAACGGCAAGGATCTGAGGTCTCTGAGCGCCATAGTGGGAGAAGAGGCTCTGGGCCCAAATGACAGGAAATACCTCAAGTTTGCAGACGAGTTCGAGAAGAAGTATGTAAACCAGGGTTTCTATGACGACAGATCCATTGAGGATACTCTGGGCATTGGGTGGGACCTGCTTTCCGAACTTCCTGAATCTGACATGAAGAGGGTGAAGAAAGACTTCATTGACAGATACGGGAAATGGAATAAGGAGGAGTGATGTCGCAGCTCGATATAAAGCCCACAAGGATAGAGCTTATACGGACGAACAGGAGGATAAAGCTTGCCAAACGTGGCCTTGACCTCCTGAAGATGAAGCGTTCATCCCTTGTTATGGAGTTTTTCTCCATAAGCAGGTCAGTAAAGGGCCTGAGGGAAAATCTTAGGGGTGACATAGGGGAGGCCATAGAAACGGTCAGGATGGCGGAGATAATATCCGGCACAATGGAGCTCGAGAGAATTGCTTATATGTCAGCTGATTCCACGGTGGCAGTAAATATGAAGAATGTGATGGGAGTCCGGATTCCTGAACTCAGCCGGAGCTATAACCAGACAATACTGTCGAATCAGTACAGGGCAATATCGGTTCCAACGCCCATAAATGATGCCATAAAGACATTTGAGAGGATATATGTTCAGCTGGTGGAGATAGCCGAGAAGGAAAACTCCATGAGAAAACTTCTGCATGAGATAGACAAGACAAAGAGAAGATCCAACGCCATTGAAAATATACTAATCCCTCAATTAACATCCAGCGCCAAGTTCATAAGAATGAGGCTGGACGAAATTGAAAGGGACATGTTCACAACACTTAAGATGATAAAAAGGAAGATGGGAAGAAGGGAGGAATCAGCCTAAATGAAATACTGGGAGCAGTCGCTGTTGAAATACAAACGGCATATGGTAACACCTGATGAGATAAGGAAGAACCCGAATCTGAGGCGGTTCATGAGGATCAGGATACTCTTTGCAGTTGTTAATCCGGTAATTTCCGTGGTTATCCTTTCAATGATTGTTATGGGGGTCATATGATGGACGATCTTGAGACGCTTAAGGTAATAAAAGAGAAGGAAGATTCCGTAAATTCAAGAATTCAGGAAATCAAGGAACAGAAGGAAAGGGAGATAAGCAGCCTTGAATCAGGCACTGATGCCATATTGAAGGCCAGGGAAGAGGAACTGGAGATACAGAAGCAGAAAAGTGTGGAAGAAGCCCTTCGTTCAGCAAAGGCAAAGGCCGAGGGCCTAATTCGGGATGCTATGGCAAGATCATCAAGGATGACTCTTCAGATAAAGGATGAGGAGATCGAGAACTACGTCCATGAGGCCATAATAGAATACCTGGAGGCCTGATATGGGAATAAGGCCGGAGAAGATGATCAGGATAAGGATCATCGGATCAAACAGGCGCAAGGATTCCATAATAACTGCGCTTCACGATGCCGGCGTGATACAGCTCGAGCAGGTTGCGCCTGATGTCTCCAGGTTGCTGGGGCAGGCAAAGCCTGGGGAGAATTACAGGGCAATTAACACGCTCCTTCAGAGGTTCAGGGGATATGAAAACATTCTGCCCCCATCTGAAGTCAGGTCTAAGAGGACCTTCACTTCCATATCAGAACTTGTGAAGGAAGCCTCCAGCATTGACCTTGAGGATCATCTGAGGTCCCTGAAGGATCAGGAAACAGATCTCATGGCAAGAATAAAGGAGATAGACAACAGGCTTTCCGTTGTTGTTGACCTTCAGGGATTAAAGTACGATCTTTCAATATTTAACGGCACAGCCATTATATCATATATCCTCAAGGACTGGGATACTGAAGATCCTGTGGCATCCATAAAGGGAGCCATTCCATCCGCATCCATCGTCCAGATAAGCAGGAAGGCATACATCGTATCGATTCCAACCGCGAGGGATTCCGATCTTGCAAGGATAGCCAATGATATGGGATTCAGGATAATTCACATTCCGGAGATGGCAGGCACACCGGAGGCCTACCTTAGCTACCTCAATGAAAAGAGGAAGGAGGACCAGGAATCTCTTAATAAGATTCACGCAGAGCTGGCCCACATATCCTCAGATTACTATGAGGAAATAGCCCAGATAAGGGAGCAGCTGGAGATCGAAAACAAGAAACTTGAGGTTTCCGAGAAACTGGCCTCCACCCAGGATACCTTCGTGATGGAGGGCTGGGTTCCAAAGAAATATCTCACATCAACGGTGGATCTTGTAAACCAGGCAGCTGCCGATAGCGTTCTGATCAACGAGGTAGAGACAAAAGACGCACCGCCAACACTGCTTGAAAATCCAAAAAAATTCAGAATATTCGAGTTTTTCGTGAGATTCTACAGCCTTCCTCAGGAATTCGAGTTCGATCCCACAATGATTTTCGGTATTATATTCCCCATATTCTTCGGCATAATGGTTGGGGACTGGGGATATGGACTTGCCATACTTGCGCTTGCAATATGGATGGTGAGAAAGCTTTCCAGGCCTGGAAGCAAAACAATCCTTCCAAAGTCACTGACCAGGTTCGCCATGACAATATTTGGCCGCAACCCGCTCCTCATACTTGGAAAAACCTTGATTCCAGCTTCGATAGTTGCCATTGCCGTTGGGCTTCTTTTCAACAACTTCTTTGGCTTTCCGCTTCTTCCCGTGACAGTTTTCGAGACCAGCACAGGATTTTCCGGTGCCCATATAGGTGCATTCCCTCCAACGCCAGCCGTAATATTCCATGTCTCCTTCATGATACCTAAGCTGCTGCTGTTCACCGGATACATAGGGCTGGCAATGGTGTCATTCGGGCTTATATTGGGGCTGGTCAATGAGGCTTCCCTGGGCCACAGAAAGGGGGTTGCAGGCAAGATAGGGTGGCTCATGATGGCATGGGGCATTGCAATATTCGGTCTCGATCTCATACACCAGCATAGCGGTCTTTCATTCAACATCCACACTGATCCAAGTGCAGTGCTTTCCATCCTGGTATTTCTCGCGGGAATTATTGTGGTCGGGGTGTCTGAAGGCACGCGGGGGGCCGTTGAAATACCATCAATAATCAGTCACATACTTTCATACACCAGGATACTGGGCATACTGCTGGCATCTGTGATTCTCGCTCAGGTTATTGACCTCATTTTCATGAAGGGTGTGATGAAATCGCCCGTACTTGCAGTGGTTGGCATAATAATTCTTATTCTCGGGCAGCTCTTCAACCTTGTCATAGCCATATTCGAGCCTGGCATACAGGGTGCAAGGCTCATTTATGTGGAATTTTTCTCAAAATTCTATTATGGAAATGGGAAGATCTTCAGGCCATTCAGAACGCAGAGGAAGTATACAAACCCGGCATACACCCTGGACCCTGAAAAGAAGTGATCACGTTTTCTTTTCCCGCCCAACCATGACATATTTTCTGAAGCTGAATCCGGCCCAGGCTATTTCAATCACTCCGAAGGGCCATGCTCCTGCAAGGAATCCATATGCCGATGAAAACAGGCACATCACGCCGAACATCAGGGTGAACACCCTGTTTCTGTTCTCGTAAATGTAGAAGATCATCATTATGACGAGAACAGCTGCACCATAAATATTCACAGGGGATAGTACCTGCATTGGACGTGAATTCACCGGCATAATAATTTTTTTGCCTCTGCAAAGCCCCTCCATGAATTCAAATTTCAGAAAATCCGGTGCCGCTCTTCGGAGAGGCATCTGTTCCTCTATCAGACAATGAAATCACTTTCAGCAGGTATCCTTACAAAATTGATGAGCTGGAATGTATTCCGGATAAGGCTGCTGCTGACCCTGTTCCGTGGCTTTGCAACAAGTTTCCATCCTGTTTCACGCCTGAGCTCTGATATCTCCTCCCGCAGGACATCCCTGAAGATATGCATCTCCTCAGGGTTGCGGAATGATATTGAGGACACGAAGTTGTAGCCTCTCCTGCCACGATAGCCTGTGTGCTTCCTCAGGGCCACGGAGTATGCAGTAGTTATATCGCTGTCAACCGCACTGAGATCCATCAGGTTCCGCACAAACCTTGGATGGTAAAAATCGCCGATTCGCCTGTCGTGCCTTGAGTTAGTCAGCACAATGTGGCTGCTGAATACGTCCGGAGGGGCACTCGCCTCAAACATGGCCCCATAGAGGCGGAAAAAGAATGCATGGAGCCTTTCAAGCCCTCCCTGGGAGGTGCTGTAAACGAAAAACCGCCTTGAGGTATGAGATGATATTGCAAGAAAGCGGTTTTCCTGGCCATCAGGAGGCAAAAGCAGATAGGACTTCTCAGCATAAAGAAGGCTGTCCGTGCGTATATCATCCTGTGTGAATATGAGTTCCTCCCATTTGCCTGACGTCATGGAGTGAGGTTAAGGCAAGCCGTATGATTATTTTTATGGTTTACTGGCAGAATTTCGCGGATACGCTGATCTTATCAGCATGGCTCAGACAAATATAATACATACATGAATATCAGTTCACATGGTCAGGGAACATACTCCACAGGATTACCTTGAAATGAGAGCCCTCTCGGGCGTGAACGTTTCAGGCGATGGCAGAATGATATCCGTGATGTCATCTGCAACATATCATGAGAAGAAGAAACCTACAGCATCTGACATTGTTGTATTTGAAACTGATGCCGGCAGCGAAGTCAGAAGATTTGGAGGAGATGGATCACGAAATCATGATTCCAGATTCAGCCCGGATGGAAACAGAATAGCGTATCTATGCAGGTCCGGAGAAAAAAATGAACTTGTAATATCTGACCTGTTCACAGGCCAGGAAGAGAGGATCGCCCTTGAGGGGAATCCCCAGGATTTGCAGTGGGATGATGCCTCTTCCCTGTACATATTAATGACGGAACCTGAACCACATGAAATTCGTGAAAGGAAAGAAAATGGAGATGACGGCTACTACTTTGAGGAGGAGGACCGTTTCACATCCTTATACCTCTACAGGCCGGGATATGGGATTCAGCAGGTGACATCCGGCATTCAGGTATGGGAGTTCGCCCTTGGAGGTGAACTCATTGCCATGGTTACGTCCAGCCAACCCCAGGAATATTCATGGCATCACACTTCAATTTCAGTGATGAGGAAAGGCGACTGGCAGATCAGAAAAATATATGCCCCTGAATGGCGGGCAGTTGCAAGGCCACGGATTTCTCGAAATGGAAAAAAGATAGCGTTCCTGGAATCCCTGTGGAGCGACCGCGGCGTCACGGCTGGAGATATCATGCTGTGCAGCACAGACGGATCGGACCCTGTCAATATTACGGATGGCATGGAAAAGAGCTTCTGTGACATGTTCTGGACTGAGGATGGAGTCCTCCACACACTCTGGACCATGGAATGCAGTTATGGAATATCGGAGTTTGGAGAATCAGGATTCAGGGATATATGGATGGAAGAAGGCACGGTAATGCCTGTCTTTGCATCCGAGTTTCAGCCAGTGAGAAATGGGTATGCCATGGTGATTCAGGATGCCAGGTCGCCGCAGGAACTTTATTCCCTTATTGATGGGAAATTAAGGAGAATATCCTCAGAGAACCAGAAATTGCGTGAATGCACGGCATACCCCAGTGAGGTAGTCAGATGGGAATCTTCGGACGGAACAGGCATTTACGGCATATTCAGGTCAGCAGGAAGGGACAGGCCGGTGGTGGTATATGTCCACGGTGGGCCAACTTCATACTCCCCTGTAGTGTTCATGGACAGGAGCACCTACCTGATCTCCAGGGGATTTTCGGTGTTTCTGCCCAATTACAGGGGAAGCATAGGGAAGGGAAGGAAATACGCTGAGGCCAATCGTGGTGACATGGGCGGCATGGATCTTCAGGACATCATTGCCGGCATGGACTTCCTGAAGAGAACCGGCCGCACTTCCACGGATATCTGGTTCATTACCGGAGGATCATATGGCGGATTCATGACTGCGTGGGCAATAACGCAGACAGATCGCTTCTCGGCTGCAGTGGGGCTATTCGGCATATCCGACTGGCTCAGTTTCCACGGGGTCACAAACATACCGGACTGGGACAGCATACATTACAATGCATCCCCATACAGCAGCGATGTATACAGGAAATTTTCAGCAATGTATCACATGAAAAAGGTGAAGACGCCTGTTCTCCTGATGCATGGGGTTGATGATCCATGTGTGCCGGTGGGCCAGTACCTGCAGTTCTACAGGGGCCTGAAGGACCTTGGAAAGGAAGCCAGGCTTCTTCTCTTCCCCCGGGAAGGGCATGGATTCACAGAGAAGAAACACATAATCATGAATATGGAGGAGACCGTAAAGTGGTTCAGGAAATATTCACCCCAGGGTTTCTCTCACGAACCCTGAGAACACATCCATGGATTCCTTAAATTCATCTGGAGCCCCGGTGAAGCATAACCTGAAGGATCCGGGCTGTCCAAAATAGTCTCCCGGATCAAGAAAAATGCCATATTTCTCAAGAGCTATGGTGCACAGTTTCTCGGATTCCATATTCCCTGAATATTTTATAAGAGCGAACGGTGCATGCCTGGGCTGCT
>JAJZAW010000076.1 GCA_021799185.1 Thermoplasmata archaeon | reverse complement strand
AAACATATGATCTGCTTATCCAGCTCGTCTACGGGTAATAGTGATGGATCAATTTTTGACCATCTTATTGCCACATCACAACTATATCCTTCGAGATATTGTTCATTAACGTCATCAGTTGCCATAATTCGTCATCCATAATGAATACTTAAGGTTTGACCCGTGCATATAATGCGATTTACGCTTTATTCAGTATGCCTTTGGGGGTAACATGGATGCAAAAATGCAAAATAGGTGGTGTGGATGGGGCTAGGTCAGTGTCCTTAAATGAAGATATACTTTGAATCCTATGGATGCACTCTGAACAGGGCGGAAGCGGGCCTGTACGTCAATCGCATGCTCGATGAGGGAAACGAGCTTGTTGACACCCCGGACAGGGCAGATCTCAGCATCATAGGTACATGCGTTGTCATAAAGCACACGCAGGACAGGATGATAAAGAGGATACAGGAGCTGTCGTCGCATTCAAGGGTAAGGGTAACGGGGTGCCTTCCGCCTGTATCAGGAGGGTCCCTGGAAAGCGATAGCATTGAGGTCATCAAGCCTCTGGAGATGCGCAGCTTCTATCAGGGCTACCTGGATGACGTCGAGATAAGGGAGCCGTCTGTGTTCGAAGGCATACCCATAAACCAGGGGTGCACCGGGAGCTGCAATTACTGCATATCCCATGTTGCCAGGGGAAAGCTTGTTTCCAGGCCTGTCCAGAAGATTGTAAATCAGGCCCGAATGCAGATCGCACGTGGAATTATGGAAGTAAGAATTTCCTCGCTGGACACGGCAGCGTATGGCAGGGATATTGGAATCAGGCTGCCCGGCCTTGTTGATGCAATAACCAGGATTGAGGGAGACTTCCGGCTAAGGATGGGCATGATGGAGCCAAAAAATGCTTCCGAGATAATCGGAGACCTGATTGGAAGCATGTCAAGTGAAAAGGTCTTCAGGTTCCTCCATGTACCTGTTCAGAGCGGCGATGACAGGATACTTGATCTCATGAACAGGGAGTATCATGTGGACGAATTCAGGCATATTTCCCGGACATTCAGGGAGAGATTTCCGGATTCCACCCTGTCCACTGACATAATAACAGGATACCATGATGAGGATGAGCACTCCCATGAACTGACCATGAAGCTTCTGCAGGAGATAAGGCCTGAGATCGTCAATATAACAAGATTTTCACCGCGTCCCTATACACCGGATAACGGAAGCGCTTTACCACCTTCCAACGCTGTTAAGAGAAGAGCAAGGGAACTTACGGAGCTCCACCATGAAATAATACAGGAACGCCTTGAATCCCTTCACGGGCGAATCCTAACTGCTATGGTCACAGAGAAGGGGCGCGACGGTACAGTAGTTGCAAGGGATGATGCATACCGGCCAGTTGTAATTAAAGGCGAATACCCCATCTATTCCCGTGTTAACGTGGAAATTGTTGACAGCGGCCCCACATACCTTGCCGGCAGGGTATTATCATAATCTGTCCACCGCAACAATTTCATCCATTACGTACCTGCCCCTGTCGTTAGTTACAAACAGGGATTGAAATTCAGGAGGTGTCAGTACTGGCATTGGAAACCGGTCCTCCTCATCAATTGGGACCCTGGGGCAGCCCGTAAATATGACTGCATCGCACCGCATATTTTCGTAATCGCTTGGCCTGGCATCATTTGCCGTAATAAGGACTGCTTCATGCCCCAGATCCGTCACCTGCTTTACTATGTGGCTGGCTAGTTTCATCCTGTACTGCCCTATCTTTGTGTCAACAACCACACAGAATTTATGAGCATCAAGCGCCCTGGAAATTCTGGCATATCTGCGCCTTAAGAACTGATCGGTTTCATCAGCCATTGGAACCAGGCGGCGGAGATTCAGATCCAGTATGTAAACAGGCTTGTCCGAGGCAAGCTGTGCACCGATGCCGTGGAACTTGCCCGTACTCACAACAACATAACAGTCCGCCCAGGCAGATATTGAGTGGGCTGCGCTGAAGTTGCACCCGAGAACCTGACCGGGATACGCCATTCTTGAATCCTGCTTTCCTGCCTGCACCTGGTATCCGCTGCCTGCAAGTATCTGCCGCACCTTCTCCATGTGATCCATATACTGTATTGATGCGAGCAGCCCTATCTTTGTATAACCTGACTGTGAAAGCACGTCGAAAATATGGGGATCGATCTCCACACTGGCTCCAGAACGGTACTCTATGAATATGACAGGCAGGGGGTATTCAATGTTTGGAATCACGGAGTGCCCCAGCTGAACTATTGCATCCACTTTCCCGTATACCTCCTGATTTCCTATGTCGCATGCCCCGTAGAATGGGTCAGAGCTCACAATTACAGAGAATTCCCTTGAAAATTCTGTGAAATACCTGAACACATCCGGCTTGAGGCCATCAGGCAGCTGCAGGAGTATCTTCCTTGCACCCAGTTCCCTGAGTTTCAGTATGGCATCTTGGGTTTCCAGTTGCACCCATCCCCATTCATTTCCTGTATATTGACATTTAGAAGGGTGTGTGTCCGTAAAAATTGCCATGGCAGAATTCATTCGGTGAATCCGGCAAGCGCATTCCTGCTCCATGAGAAATAAAATTTGCAGGCGGCATGCAACTGGCAGTGGTAAGCTTATAGCTGCATCACACCGTTCCTCATCACCGGCTCGCCTGCGATGAAAACCGTATCAACAAGCCTTGAGCCGTATTCGTATGGTATCTTCCTGTAGTCGTCAGTGTTCAGTATTATGAGGTCTGCCCTCTTGCCCGGTTCTATGGTTCCGGTTTTTTCAAGAATCCCAAGTGAATATGCAGCGTTGACAGTTACAGCATTAAGGGCTTCCTCAATTCCCATATTGCAGTACCTGACCGCAAGGTATATGGCAAATATCAGGCTTGTGTTATATGATACAGGCGATGCGTCCGTGGCAATGGCGACCGGGATGTTATCCTGGATAAACTTTCCAATGTCCGGATATTTACCATCTGCTATGTTGAACGCCGTAATTGGAAGAAAAGTTGCAACCGATCCGCTCTTTTTTATGCGTTCCATGCCATCATTTCCAGTGTAGAGAAGGTGATCCACACTTGCCATTTTAAAACTGTCAAGTATCCTGAGGCATCCAATGTCGGCTAGTTCATCTGCGTGCATCCTGGGGGTCATCCCTGCTTGTATTGCTGACCTGAAGAACGCCTCTGTTGCCTCTGGCGAGAAAGCACCTTTGTCACAGAATGCATCGGCAAAGGCTACCTTTCCGGCAAACTTCGGGAGCATCTTCTCGGTTACGTAATTCAGGTAGGTATCTTCTTTGCTTCCCTTTGGAATGGCATGGAGAGGAAGAAATGTGGGGATCACATTGATGATGCCAAGGGCGGCGATCCTGTTGATTACGTTCAGCATCCTTGTTTCAGAATCAAGGTCAAGCCCGTATCCTGTCTTGATCTCCATTGTACTTGTTCCTGACCAGATTGCATCATATATCCTGGAAAGGCTCTGGGAGAAGATCTGATCTTCAGTTGCTGACCTTGTCTGGTCCACAGTCCTGTAAATGCCGTTGCCTGAAGTGAGTATCTCAAGGTAACTCCTGCCCTTAACCTTCATGTAGAACTCGTCTTCCCTTGTCCCGGCATAAACGACATGGGTGTGGGAATCAACCATTCCCGGCATCACTGCGTGCCCCCTTGCGTCTATGAATGTGGCACTGTATTTTTCACCAAGCTGGCGCCCCTTCTCGTGATCGAATACGCCAATAATCTTCCCGTCATCAATAAGCACTGAGGAGTTCTCCCTTATGCGAAGACGCCGCATTTTGTCCCCCTTCAGTGGCTCCCAGCCTGCACCTGCCATTGTCAGCACCTGGGATGTGTTCTCTATGAGGTAGGAATGCATTTTGTGCAGAACCTGTGCAGGATTAAAAATTTTTGTCGACTTTTCCTTCTTATCCCTTCACAGCATTGCAACTATAATTAGATATGCAAGGAAGCCCAGGAATATGGGCAGCATGAAGGGCACCCTGTATGTCATGTACCGGATACCCCCATTCTCCCCCACAGAAAATGCCTGCGGTTTTCTTTGAACAAGTGCAGCATCATACTTCATCCTGAAAAGCCCCTTGCCTGATTTACGGTTTCCACCCGTAAGGATTATTCCATATATGGCCCATGCAAGCGAAAAAATGGATATTCCAACCAGCATTATGAGGGCTGGCGGGACCAGGCCGCCTAAATTATCAGTCCGCACCTGAATTAAGGTAAATGCCTGTGAAAACGTGTACATCAGTGAAACTATTGCCTTTATGTCGCCTGCGCCGAACAGGCTCTCTTTGAATCCAATCAGGTATACAATCGACATGATAAGAAATTCATAGCCATAATAGAAACCAGAAACCTCAAGCATTGCAATGGATGCAATCAGGAATCCAGTTCCTGCCAGGAGATATGCCCAGGTATCCGCACTCAGGAATGAAAGAAACATCATTAATGCACCGGCTAAGATGAAAAATGTTGTGGAGCCTGATTCAATGTTGATAATGATCCCGGCTGCCATGAGAGGGATAAAGAGAAGTGAACTCACTGTTCTTGACCTGATGTCAGAGTAAGAGCCGTATGCAAGTGATGCGACCGCAATAGCAATTGCTGTATACCTTGTTATTTCCAGTAGATCCATTGAGATCATGGATCAGCTCTTCCCTGAAAGGAACCTGAATGCCCTCAGAACCGATGAATAGTCCAGACTGCTGAGCCCTATGGATGATGCTGCAACGTAATACTGCACAGCCGCTGCCTCAAGAGGCATTGGAGCATTTATTGATGCAGAAAGATCAAGGCCATTCCTCAGATCCCTGATCATGCTTGATAGCGGGTAGCCTGGCACAAAGTCTCCCTCTTCCATTGTTCTGCGTTTTTCCTGAAGGACAGAACTGCCGGAATTTCCGGCTATGAGGACATCCATGGATTTGCTTATGGGGATGCCGGCATGCTCTGCTGCCACTATGGCTTCCGCCGAAACTGCCAGGCTGGCGGCCGATGCCATTGTGGCTATAATCCTCATTTTAACTGCGTTTCCTGCCACACCAAGATACGTGACCTGTTTGGAGAATGTTTCCAGTATCCCCCTGATCCTTTCAAAACTGCCTGCATCGCCGGACACCATGGTCAGGAGTGATCCCTCAAGTGCCTCCTGAACGCTGCCAGTTACAGGGCAGTCCATGTATATTGCCCCCTTCTCAGAAAATCTCCGGTAAGCCGACATGGAAAACCCGTATGAGACATTCCCCAGATTGGCAACAACAGTTCCAGGCACTATTGTCTTATCCAGCCCCGTTTTCCCGAAAAAAACATCCTCGCATGCCTCATCACCAGCCAGTGAGGCAAGGATAATGTCACAGGCAGACCCCATCTGAAATGGCTCGCTGTTAATCTTCGCAGGCGAAAATAGCGCCCCCTTGGAAGGGTTCCTGTCATACACCGCATGGATCCCGAAGCTGCGTCGGATCCGGCTCAGTATTGGAATTCCCATTTTTCCCAGGCCCATGAATCCTATGGCAGTCATACTCAGTTATCTCCCGGAATATATAAATTCAATCTGCCTCAAGGTCATAGACTGCCGTTCCATGTTCCTGAGTTGCACATTCCAGCGATCCGTAAGCAATTCCCCTGTTGTCAAGGTATGCCTTAACCGTTTCAGCGGCTCTCGCGGGTGTGTTGTTCTCCTGGCTCAGGTGGGTAAGCACTATGTGGGTCCTGCTGGATGCGATCTGTGATATTGCCTCAGCAGACTGATCGTTGGACAGATGCCCCTGCCTGCCTAGAATCCTCTTCTGTAGCTGCAGGGGATAGCGTCCGTGCTTGAGCATATCCACATCGTGATTTGCCTCAAATGCCAGTATATCGGATCCATTGGCTTCTTCTAAAAGGCGGTCCGGCACAACACCAAGATCTGACACAACTGTGATCTTCCTTCCCCTCCACTTCAGCACATAGCCCACAGGATCAGCCGCATCATGGGATACCTGCACTGATGTTATGCTGAAATTTCCAATGGCCGTTCTTTCCCTTATTCCATATCCATCCTTGATTCTAAGGGCTGAAAGTGTCGCTTCACGGGAGTATATGTCAACCGAATGGCGCCTTGAAAGATACGGTATGCCCCTGCTATGATCCGTGTGCTCGTGGCTTATGAAGAGGCTGGCACTTGCCATTTCGAGTTTAATTTCTTCCAGCCGGTTAATCAGCTTGCGAAGGGTTATCCCGAAGTCTATGATGATCACATCATCCTCATCCCATATGAGTGTGGAATTACCCCGGCTGCCGGAAGATATCATTGCAAAGTGCAGGGAACCCATGAAAGGGCATTGCCACAGCAATTAAAATTATTTGTGGAAGGAATTGCGAGCCCACGGGTTACAACCCTGAAACACTGTGGACATATAAGTTGAAATATTCTGCCATTGACCGTGAATTCTGAGACCCTATTATGAGGTATTTTCCGCTGTCAAGCGAGATTACAAGGGATGTTGCGTTGTCCGTTGCAACATATGCCTTTGCACCGTTGCTTAGCATGAATATCCCCTCGTCGAGATTTCCAAGCGAAGTACCAGCATCCCTTATTGCAACTGTAACATTTCCTGTGTCTATGTTCTCCATAAAGGCATAAATTACCTGTGAAGATGTGTAATTCATGTTCCCTATGTAAGGGGCATGGATATCCACAAATCCTGCACCCATGCTTATTTCAGCATGGCTTCCATTGATACCCTGGACTATGTATATCGGTAGCCCGGTGATGAGTATCATTGCAAAAATCATGCTTAGAAGCCTGTATACACGCCTTTTTCCCTCTCTGCCCCGGAGCGCAAGCACAACAAAAATAATTATGCCGGCCGTTCCCAGTGCAATAAGTGCAACTCCAGCATATGCAAGTACTGGAATGTATGATGATACAGCAACCTGATACATTGATGGATTGTTAGCCATAAATGCATTCTATTAGAACTTATTCAAGCCCGAGTTACCCATATTCCCATGGATTTTTTCATGCCATTTGTGCCATGCCCATGCCACTCAAATCCATTCTTGACTTGAAGAATCTCTCCGTATCCTTATCCGTGAAGTAGACATAGCATCCTTCCATTCCCCGGGAGAGAAGAACCCGATATGCATTTTTTACAAAATCTGTAAAGCTTGATTTAGCATTTCTCACTGTGCGATCTTTCGATTTCTCAGGATGGCCTTCCCATGACTGAGTATCCAGATTATATACAAGATCGCCGCCAAAGATCACTCCCACATAATCAAATTCAAAGCCCATGGCCGTGTATACGCATCCCACCTGATCTATGCCACCTGTTTCGTGTGCCCAGAGGTCCGACTGAGGGATGCCGGCCGCCAGGCGTGTGAAACCAGGTTTTGCGTTCCATGGCCTCCTGTACCCATCTATAATTATATCGTCTACCAGATTGCCGTCCTTCTCAGGCTCTGACCATGGCCAGCAAAAGCCGGCCGTCATTCGCCCTGTCTTTCCACTCTTAACCCTGTTACGAATTGCTTTTTCCATTTCATGAGGTGAGGAAAAGATCCTGAAATCGAAGTTCTCACTGCCAGTCCACAGCACATTGGCAGTCCTCTCTATTCCCAGTGTATTATTTATCCAGTTGACAAAAGCGTCCGACCCTTTGCACCTGAACTGTGATTCAAGCTTATAACGAATTACGGCACAGTTGTTCTTTAAGGCATGTTCCTGAATGTAGCTCACTGTACCTACTTCATTCGGCCTTATAATCTGCCTGTTGTCAACAAAGAACACCAGCACTTTTGCTGCCCGTATCATGTGATCAATGACGGGAACATCAGAGGCCTGATCTCTTGGCGTGAATCTGCTTATGTTCAGATTCCAGATTCTGTGTGCCTCATCAGCAATTATGACATCCACATCGTTATTCATGGCATGAACATAACTGTTAAAATATTTCAACTGGGGAACAGCTCTTTTACCAAGAATCTCTCGAAGTGTTGACGTGAACGCCTTTGAACCTGTTGCATACTGGGCATTGTAGTGCATTGCCAGAAGATCTGCCATTAAATTTATTGCTATGACAGATTTCCCAGTTCCTGGACCGCCCTCTACTATGAGCATTGTCTTCTTGCCCCCATTAAACCCGTTCTTTACCAGCGAGAGTACCTTGTCATAGACGAGAAGCTGTTCATCAAGAAGTATGTAATCATGAATGCCACGAATCACATTTGAAACAGA
>JAJZAW010000075.1 GCA_021799185.1 Thermoplasmata archaeon | reverse complement strand
AGCACGCAGAAATGCCACTGCATATCTGCAGTTTCTCTACCGGGGGATTGACTGAAATATTTAGGGTCCAGGTAAATTTCAGGAGTCGATTCAAAAGCTTCCCTGTATATGTCTATTGCATCATCGAAGTATTGATCGCTTGGGGATTGAAGTTCCAGAAACCTGGACACAGCCCATAATTTTAAGCAGCCATATAGATGTTTACCATTCTAATTTTGATCAACTTATCCTTGGAATTTAAATGCATTGAACCATGCGCCACACACGTTTGCGTGAATCCTTCAGCAGTCCCTAGGTCATTCAACAAAATTAGAGATTGTTACTGCTTTCTGGATGTGATTTTAACTTTTATAGAAATATGAGAATATGGTTTTTTCCATTCTATAAGCTTTGATTTTTAACTGAGCCGGTAATCCACTCGATCAAATTGACCTGCCTTGCATTCAGACATTCTAAAATATGGAAGTTCAGGTTCGGTATATGTTGCTTTCAAACTGTATTGCGGCATAATATTCAAGAGCTGCCTTCTATGCCTTAGAAAAATTGAATATGGAATAGACGCGGTGAGGGTTCCCTGTATAACTCTTATCAAAATTGTTACGAAACCCAAGTATTTCGCCACTGCAGGATATAGCATCACATGTTCTGC
Source organism: Thermoplasmata archaeon (assembly GCA_021799185.1). Classification (GTDB taxonomy): domain Archaea; phylum Thermoplasmatota; class Thermoplasmata; order Thermoplasmatales; family Thermoplasmataceae; genus UBA509. The sequence continues at coordinate 7,661 of JAJZAW010000075.1, read as the reverse complement.
AGGTTTCTAGCGAAGGAGACCCCAGCAGCGCCATAAAGTGCTTGCGGTTCGCCTTTCAGGCCCCAGCCCATAATTCCATTAGGATAGATATGAATTATATTCCATGCCTTACATTTTAATGATCAATGCGAAATACAAAGATAATGTCCACCATTGTTATTCACTTCTTCACTGTAGGATGATAACGAGAAGTCAGCATAGTTAATTCATAAATACCTGAACTAGCTAACCCGATGCTATAATCAGCTAGAAGCCATTAGTTTTTCCAGTATTGTTGAATAGTTCATATATGCATTTAACCCTTCTTCTGTAATTTCAACAAGGAGACGAGGGCCATCAATTTTGAACACAGTCCGAACTCTTATGAGTCCATTATCCCTGAGTTTTTCCAGATGATTGCTCAGGCTACCCTTTCCAAGTGCCGTTATCGCCAAGAGGTCTGAAAATGTCATTTTTCCATTCAGTGCCAGTGTTATAAGGATTGTGAGCCTAGCTGTAGATTTCATTGCCGGTTCGCTAAGCTGCTGGCTCAACTTTGAGAGTAGATCGTTTATCGTTTCTCCTCCCGTAGACGATGTTTTTGCTCTCCGTGACAAGCCTAGCTATCCTCCGTGTCGTATTGTGAAGCCATACTGTCAGCAGCTGTATATAAGGAGTAAAATGATGCAAAGAGCCAGCCTACCACTGTTGGTATCCAGAAAAATACATAGTACATGAAGCCCCCTGTAAGAGCAACTGAAACAAGGCTTGAAACGCAACTGAAAAGAAACGTTGAAGCGGCCAGGACCCCTTCCAACGGAATGTTTCCGAAAGAATTCTTCAATCTAACCAGTACAAAGATCATAATGGCAATCAGGATTGTTGACACTAGGAATCCTCCATCCTGATTTTTAAGAAATCCCGATGCGGTGGCTGCAAACCCGCCAACCAGAAACATGAGAATTGCAATCTGGATATAGTTTACAAGGTGAAATCTGCGTGAGTAGCGGTTGGACAGTCTTAACCTCATTGCGGCGTGTTTTGCGGAGCGTGCGAACACTCGTGCGGAGAAGTACCCGGCAATGGCAGTCACAGCGGAAAAGGCAACGATATATATCACCAGTTCAGTGAATGATGACGTCACGAGGGAAATGGTATATGGCAGGAGCATGTATATAAAAATGGTAAGGGACCAGATTGCGTAGTAGATACCCCACACCCTTTTCAGAAGATACCTGTCAGCTAAAATGCTCTGTTTTCCTACCATGGTCAGGTGTTTTTTGAGTTCCTCCATCTCCCTATCGTTCATACCTGTCTGGCTTCCTCTATTGACCTTGGGGTGATGCGCCTAACCAGTATAAGCGTAAGTAAAAACAGTAGAGTAATCCATGCAAGCAATCCGCTTAGGAGGAAATATGGGTTTAATGTAGGCCCAGTCCCGTTGGAAATGTTAAGGGGTGCGGCGGAGCCGTAGAATGTCTGGAACAGCAGCCTTGGTATCTCACTGAATGGGCTGACGTATACAACGCTTGCTGGCATAGAGACTCCAAATTCAGAAAAACCGAAGATATATGATAGAATCTGTGGGATGAATGCGACAAAGGTAATGTTCCTTAAGCCTGCATGGTTGTTTATGAAGATCACAAGAACAGCAGAAATAAAGAACATAAACATTCCTGCCAGAAAAAAGACCAGGATGGATTGCACTGGCATTGCCGGGAATATTGGATATTTCGACTTCGTACTATACACTACCATGGAAAAGAGAAGTAAAACCGTACCAAGAATTGCCACAACCATAGAGGTCCCCACCAGGAGATCGAGAACGTATGAAGCTGGCTTGAGCTTTGTATATCTGAGTGCGAATGCAAGAGACGAGTTCCCATAGTAAATAGAATTTGACACGCTGGTAGCTACTATGCTAGCAGAAATAAGCCCTATGAGAGAGAACCAGACCGCAGTGTAATACATAGCCATGTTTTTTCCTGTTGGGTCAAAGTTGAAGACGTATGCACCCATAAAAAGCCATACTGCCATGAAGCCAACTCCCCATCCCCAGAGCGCGTGGTTTCTTAGCAGGCTCCTCATGAAGAATTTTGTCAGCATTATACCACCTCGTTAAACATGGAGTCGAGGCTTCTTAGATTTGCCATTGAAACTTGCCCTGAATTCTCAGTGATGCTGAATCTCCCGAAACTTGTATCTATTACAGCTAGACTCCCAAATAACTCACCTTTGTTAAGAAACAGATTTTTTAGTTGATTTGCATAGAATTTGCCAATAAGCTTTCCCTCAATCATGAAGTAAAGTGACCAGCCTCCCAATCTGTTGAGAATATCGAGCTCATGGGTGTTAAGCAGCACTCCTCCTTTGAAGTTGTTAAGAATATCAAGCAGCCCGATCCTATTACCCTGATCAATATTGTCGAAAGGCTCGTCCAGCAGGACAAGCAAGGATATTTGCTATCATCCTCTTTTGGCCCGTGCTTAGCTGAAAGATCTTTCTATCCAATATCTTATCCAGCCCAAATTTCCTGGCCATGCCCAGAGGCTCATCTGCTTCTCCACCTTTCATTTCAGCATATATGCGGATAATGTCTTTTACACTAGTATTAATAATTGAATATACTTCGGAAAGATTTGTGGACACACGAACTTCCTCATATGTTCTGCTAACATCCTTCCCGAAGACCTTCACAGTTCCAGATTCGGCCTGAACCAGCCCTAACAAGAGGCGTAGCAGTGTCGTCTTGCCAGACCCGTTTGATCCTATGATGATTATCCTTTCACCTTCATTTGCTAGTAGTTTCTCCACGTCAATTGCAGGTCTGTCCATTTTCCGGCCGTACCTCACTCTCGCGTTAATTATTTCTATCATTACAGTGAGATGGAATGAACTTATTTATATAGAAAGCAAAGTTCAAATTGTGAACTCTTACAATCTAAAAACAACCAAGAATATTGGGCTGCTGATAAACAATAAACTCTCCTAAGCCACATTCCCTTGGGAGGTTATCACGTGATTGTTTTTAACCGCCCCATAAGTAAGTGCCCCTTTCAATTATGATGCAGAACATTGAAAAAATAATTTTCCATGTTATTTAGGGTGTCCTACATTTTGGCAACCGGAGATTTTCATTATCTCTCTCGGCTTCTCTCCTGCTTTCATGTCTGATATTGTCGTGAGATTATATGCAATTGCCTGCAGGCCATCTGCATTGTCATAATCCATGTTTGTGGCTATCAACATTCCATCTCAAGGAATGCAGAGAGATATTCCTTTCTGAGATCTATGCCAATGTTACGGTGCACTCTCAATCTATCAGGAACAATTCATATCCTCTTATTGGTATCAATAACAGGAAGTGCACGTGTGTTTTTGCGAATATAGCCATTTATCCCGGGTATATTGTATTTGGAATCTCCAAGGATATATGAGAAATTCCTGGCATAGTCCACCATGCCTCGCGCCATGCTTGAAGCATGAATGATTACAACCTTGTGGACAGAAAAGCCCCCATTCCTTCAGGCAGGGGATTAATTCCCCATCTAACGTAACCATTACATTCAGATATGCTGAATTATTGAATAATTGATTCCCTACTTGTCTTTTGAAATAGGATTTGCCCACATTTCTGAGTGGGCTTGGCCGGATTTGAACCGGCGGCCTTCGCTGTGTGAGAGCGATGTCATAACCGCTAGACCACAAGCCCCCTGTGTGGGGAAAATTGAATCGGCATTAATAACTTTGCACCTTTTGTCTAAATTTCTACTTGCAATATTTTTATCCCAGTTACACATTGGTGTAATGTCCTGGAAATTAGTATATGTGATTTGTGATCATATATGACGACCCGGGACTAAAATTCGTTTAGTCATGGGCCTCGGGATCAGCATCTGATGTGTCATCTGGCAGTGATCTCCCGATCAGCGACAGACGAAAAATTCCCCAGAGGGTCAGCGGAACTACGAAACGTGACTAGCTCCCGTTAAACTGGGGAAAAGTAATTCCGAGGAGTACCAATGGAGAACAGCAGCACTCTTACAAAAATGCAAAGCGATGATCTGGAATATATCGTTGCAACTGTAAAGCAATACCTTAATGCGTATGATATCCAGGTTACTCCCGTAAACGTGAAATTCCTTTATGTTAACAGCGACAATCCGGACATAGACCACGCTTTTGATGAGATAAGGAAGGAACTTATCCCGAAGGGGTATATACCGTTCCTGTCAGAAGACGGGGAACATTTCCTTGAGGTTACCAGAAGGCCAAACGTGAAGTTCCGCGGAATTTATGTCAACATAATAATGCTTGCACTTACCCTGGCATCCACCATTTACGTTGGTTCAATATATGCAATCAACTTCGTTGCCAATCCCAGAGATCTTGGACTCAGAATACTCTATGGATTTGTATTCTTCTCACTCCCCCTGATGCTTATTCTGGGGATACACGAAACAGGGCACTACATCGTGGCACGCCATCATAAGGTAAGGGCGTCGTTACCGTTCTTCATACCGTTCCCTGTGACGCTGGGTACATTTGGGGCATTCATTTCCCTTAGGGATCCGATCCCAAACAGGAGGGCTATGACTGAAATAGGCGTGGCTGGACCGATTTTCGGTTTTCTGACAGCGCTACCACTGATCTTTGTAGCATCATTTCTGTCACACTCCTTCCCTGCACTTCATGATTACAGGATTGGTTTCTTCATAAATTTCCCCCTTATTTACCATATTCTCCATATTGAAACCCCGCACGATGTGCCAGTATTCCCTATGGTGCTGGCTGTGTGGGTTGGCATGTTTGCCACCGCCATGAATCTAATACCAGTAGGGCAGCTGGATGGGGGCCATGTTGTAAGGGGGCTGCTTGGAAGAAGGGCAGCCATTGTCGACTATGTTTTTGTGGCTTTCCTGTTCATACTGGGTTTCAGATATGACGGGTGGTGGCTTCTTGCCATATTTGTAGTATTACTGGGGTTAACTCATCCTCCGGCACTGGATGATTATGCAAAGATCAGGCCACTTGACATAGCTCTGGGTGTATTCGCCCTGGTGATGTTTGTGCTAACATTTACGCCGGTTCCCATAAGCATTCACTGAGCCGGTGCATGAATCATTTAATACTTCCCTGAATATCTTCATTGGCAGATGAACGAAACATACGGAGATTTTGTAATATTTCTCAGGGAAAACCGGGAAAGGATCAGGGATGACCTGATTATGCCTGAAACGTCCCCAAGAAGGGACCTGTATTCAGATTCATTCCGCAGGCATTTTCTTCCTCCCCCATCCGAGAGTTTCGGCAGAAATATATCGGCAACTGACAGCAGCGAATTTGTCCGGGAGCTTTATAATGGCAAGAAAATAATTCTTGTGAGATCATACACGTCTGCGGGAAAAAACATCTACAGCAGTTTTGTCCCAAGGGTCATGAATGTGGGCAGGGATGACCTGCAGCGTTTCATAACAATGCTTATGGAACATTCGGAGCACATGAGCGTGCTCAGCATGCTCGAGAAAGAAAAGCCAGACATGGTGTTAATAGACGGATCAATAAGTGGAAGGATCAATCGCAAAAGGCAACATCTAGTTGCAGAGGGTTACACTGAATTTTATAATGATTATGTGCAGTCTCTTGCTGCAGTGATGGACAGATCAAGGTCTCTGGGAATACCTCTCATCTTCATAGCAAAGAGTTCAGAGTCCAGGGTTTTCAAAAAGTTCCTTCTGGGAGAGATCGGAAAAGGCTTATCCGCCAATGATCAGATAAGGGCGGAGCTCGATTCAGGGCTGAACGACCATTATCTCATTAAGTCTCTGGCGACCGGACCTGGATATACGGAACCGGTATTGCAGTCATCCACTGTGGGCGATGGAATTTCCGCCAGGAGTTATCAGTACTATACGACCCATATTTTGCCGGAAGCTAGGGATCTACCCCTCAAGCTGGACTTTGTGCTTCCGGAAAATGATATGGAAAACTCCGGGAATCTTGCACGATCCATAATATCCATGGCATTCTGGGCATATGGCGGCACCAAGGTACATAATCTATGGCTGGCAGACATAGACCGGCTTGTCAAGTTCAGGAAGGAAGAAGTGGAGGACATTTACATGAAAACATTTGAAAGAGAAATAGGCATAAGTTTCTATGAGACCAGGGGGGAAAGGCGTGCAAGAATCAGAATCTGAGATAGGCTATGTTGTTGGAGACAACACAAGTGAAATGTTCAGATTTGTCATTGCAGAAGATGCTGAAGTTAGGAAGTGGGAATATGTTTATGTAACCATATCCGGAAAAACTGTACTTGGCAGAGTGGAACGGACCATTTCCAAGAGCGACCTGCTCAACGACAGCATGGATTTCAACAGCGTTGCACGTTATGTGGAAAGCGATCTTAACTACGCCGTGAACGTTTGCCTTGCCAGAACACTCGGATCTGTGGTAAAGCACGATCTTGAACTCTCCAGGGATTTTATCAGGCCAGGGACAGCTGTTTACCGGGCAACATCGTCAATGCTCGAGGATATTTTTGGATACGGCACAGAGGAAGGATTGAACATAGGCTACCTGGCCGACAGGCCCGATGTCCATGTATCTGTGGATGTAAGAGGAATGCGAAGGCACGTTGCCATAGTTGCACAGACAGGGGCAGGTAAGAGCCATACAGCAGGTGTCCTGATGGAGGAACTTCTGAGGAAGGGGGCATCTATCATAGTGCTGGACCCGCATGCTGACTATGTTCTCATGAGGCGAACCAGCTCGGGATCGTTCTATAATGGATCCATAAAAGTTTTTCGAACACCACTCAGCACAGGGCGATATGATTCATCACAGAAGGGCATAGTTGACGAGTTTACCCTGAGGTTTTCCGATCTGGAAGCGGATGATATCTCGGAGATTATGGGTATTAAGGAATCCTGGACAAACCTGAGGAAATCTGTGGAAACCACCGTAAAGAATATGCATGGGAAAAGAGACTTTGATGATTTTGTAAAAACAGCAGAGTCATTAGAGCCGGAGGATTATCACAGAATAGCCGGGCGAATCAGGCTCCTCACTAAGGTCAAGAGCATTTTTTCAGATAGGACCACTGGCCTTTCTGACTACCTTGCTCCCGGGATGATGTCAATACTGGATCTCTCCGGCATGGATCAGTTTCTTGCCGGATACTTTTCATATCGTGTGCTGGATGAGATATACGATTCCAAGGTCACGTCAACCTATCAATTTCCGGTCTTCGTATTCATTGAAGAAGCCCACAATTTTGTCCCGCCTGGATCGCAGGCACAGATCGCCCAGATAATCAAGAAAATTGCATCTGAGGGGCGAAAATTCGGCATATTCCTTGTTGTCATAACGCAGAGGCCAGGAAAAATAGATCAGGATGTTCTCAGCCAGTGCAACTCTGAGATTATCCTGAGGATAACCAATCCTCTGGACCAGAGAGCCATACTGGAAAGCGGCGAGGCCATAAGCCAGGCTGTCATAGACGACCTGCCTTCACTTAATGTTGGCGAGGCAATACTGGTAGGACAGTTTGTAAAGGTACCGGTTAACGTAAGGATCAGGGAGAGGGAAAGCATGGAAGGTGGCGGGGACATTGACGTTGTTGATATGCTTCGCAGGGCCCGGGAAGAACGTGACCGGCGCAATGATCCAAAGGCAGAAAG
>JAJZAW010000074.1 GCA_021799185.1 Thermoplasmata archaeon | reverse complement strand
TGCCATTAATCTTATGGGACCGTACTACTGCGCCAGGGAGGCCGTAAAAAGGATGAAAAAATTAGGGCACGGAGTCATAATCAACATAACGTCTGTTCACGAATTTGTGCCATGGTCAGGCTACACGGCATACAGCAGTGCAAAGGCAGGCCTTTCAATGTTCACAAAGACGCTTGCCCAGGAAGTGTCCGAATCCGGCATCAGGGTTGTTGCCGTTGCACCAGGGGCAATAAAGACTCCAATAAACAAGGATGTGTGGGGAAATCCTGACACCTACAGGGACCTCCTTACGAAGATAGCAATGCCCAGGATGGGTGAGACCTCAGATATCGCCCAGGCGGTAACTTTCCTTGTTAGCGATACGGCATCATACATTACCGGTACCACACTCGTGGTGGACGGCGGAATGCTTATCTATCCTGCCTTCAAGCACGGGGGATAATGGCAATTCATATTTGTGGGAATATTGAAAAGTTTTAGGTTTCCACACAATTTTTGTGTCATATGGGATTTTTTGCCAAAATATTTCATAAATTAGTTATTATTTAACCATCGCATGAATTTTTAATGAAAACCATAGCAGTTGTTGGCGGAGGCAGTGGTGGCATCAGTACGGTCAACCATCTTGCCTATAAGTTAAGGGATCAGGTTAAGTCCGGTGACGTAAAGATCATTCTGATAGAAGGAAGCCAGCGCCACTATTATCAGCCGGGGTTTCTGGAAATACCCTTCGACATGATGACGCCGGCATCCACATACAGGCCTGTACTGAAAATGCTGGCTGATGGCGTAACCCTTGTGCCGGAGTTCGCCACGGCACTCGATCTTAAAAACATGACTGTCAGGACGGACAATCAGAGCATAAAGTACGATTTCATAGTCATAGCCACCGGTGCAAGGTATGACTACGATGCCGTACCCGGTCTGAAGCAGGGAACAGATAACTTCTACAGCCTGGAGTCAGCTGTTGAACTTAAGAAAAAGATCAACGCATTCAGGTCGGGGCGCATTGTTGTTGGCGTTTCTTCAATGCCTTATAAATGCACTCCAGCACCACTTGAGGCTGTATTCATGCTCAACGATTATTTCACAAGGAGAGGCATAAGGGACAAAATAGACATTGATTATGTCTATCCAATGCCCATCGCATTCCCTGACAGTGGCATCTCTGAGATAGCCCTCAACATGTTCAAGGAGAAGGGGATAAAGAGCAATCTTGGATTCCAGATAAAATCTGTGGACGTGCCATCCAGGGAGCTGGTTTCTCAGAAGGGCGACAGGATTCAATACGATCTGGCACTTATCGTACCGCCGCATCGTGGCAGCAGGCTTCTTGAATCATCAGGCGCGGCAGATCAGATGGGATGGGCACAGGTGGACGGTTTCACCCTTAACCTTAAGGGCTATGAGAATGCCTATGCCATCGGTGATGCCACAAGCCTTCAGGTATCAAAGGCAGGGTCTGTTGCTGATGCACAGGCAATAGTTGTTTCTGAAAGAATTGTCCAGTCCATCCTGGGGGAACAGCCAGTGTCAATTTATGACGGAAGTGGAGGGGCGCTAATGCTGACAGGCATGGGCAAAGCATCAATGATAACGTCAAGCTACACCCAGAAACCTGTTTTCATGCCCGAAAGTTATTCATTTTACTGGTTGAAGCTTATCTACAACAACGTATACTGGAACATGACTGCAAAGCCTGTCCTGAATGGGGTGGTACAATGAGCAGCGACATCACCGGGATGATTGACAGCAAGCTGGCAGATCCCGCATCAAGAAAGGCCATTGAATCAATTATTGGCAATGCTGGAACAATATCAGATTCTTTGAAATGGATCAAAACGCTTCGGGAAACAGGTATGGCTGAATCCCTGCAGGGGCTTGCATACCTTGTGGCAAATCTGCGTGGTATGATTACCGATGACATGCTGAATGGAGTGTCAGCCATTCTGAATTCCCTGCTGGAGATACTTTCCAGGATATCTGATCCTCAGGTTGTGGATGGGGTTGTCGCACTGCTTGACGGCATATCCTCCGGACGCCTGTCCAAGGAGCCGAGAGTCCATGGAACATTCAGCCTGCTGGGAGAGCTCAAGGACCCTGAAGTGGAAGCAGGGCTGGCAGTGGCAATAAATATATTGAAAGGCCTTGGAAAGGCGGGCAGCAAATAGCCCCCACTTCCAGCGTTTTGCCGGTTAAATTCTACAATTTTTATGGTCGGGAATATCTTCTATCTTCTTCAACTCCCCTGAAACATCGGGAAGCGAGCCAAGAATTTCCCTGATCAAGGGAAAAGCTTCAGGGTTCAGAGAGTAATATATCCACTGTGCATTTCTTCTTTCCCTCACAAGATCTGCTGACCTCAGCCTTGCGAGGTGCTGGGAAGCATTTGACTGTGAAATATTGAGTATTGAAGTTATCTCGCAGACACACAGCTCCTGATGGCTGACCAGTGCAAGAATGTGAAGCCTGTTGGGATCGCCAAGAACCTTGAAAATATCAGCAATCTTAAGCAGATCAGAGCGGTATTGCGGATGCATCATGCTACCGAATCACATCCTTAAATATAATATCCGTTCTCAGTCCCTTGTTCCCGTATGGCACCTCATTCCATGCATATTCTATCCGCCTGGCATGGTAATGGTCTTCAGGCCTTGTTTTCAGCAGTGTGTTTTTGATCCAGGCGTCCTGCATCTGTTTCAGGCGATCCAGTTTGTGCGGCAGTTCATCCCTGGTCGCTGAAGCAAGAGATGCCTCTAAATCGGAAATCTCAGATGGAAAGAATCCACGGTCCTCTCTTACCTCCACGGCTTCACCGGTGGAAATCCTCTGGATTATATACCAAACGCCGGGTTCATTCAGCACATCCTGAGTGCCAAACCTAACCCTTGCTCCGGTAAGATATGATGCGGCATCCCCAAGGCATGGGCTGTTGCGGGATATTGCCCTGAGGTCAGTCCTGTCAATCACGCCATCAGGAAACATTGCACTTAGTGCAACAGAAAGGGCATAGGTTCCGCGGTAAAGGCCGTCGCAGGCATGGCCATGGAATTTCACCAGATCCTTGAAGGAAATCAGTTTCGTTGATTGCGCATATCTTCCGTGGCTTGACTCTGTGTCAATAACACTGAACGCGGGAATATTTTTCTCTGCCATAACAGCACATCACGCCATCAGAATGATATGACGGTGTATCCTTCCACTGCATATCTGGAGAAAGCATCCCGGGCAAATTCAAGATCTATGCCATTGCTCGAGAATATATCCTCCATATTCCAGTTTTTGACCTGGTTTGAACATGCTTCCAGGGTAATGCCAGCGTCCCGAAGCTCTTTTATTGCTGACAGAACCTCCCCATTGTCCTGCCCTTTCTCCAGTGATCTGACACCGCCGGTGAATAGAAAAACCTCAACACGGTCAATGCCATTTTCCTTTCTGGCATCATGAATCCTCTTTGCAACATGGAGCCCTGACATTACCTTCGCGCGCTGGTCCAGCCCTGAGTTTATTACAATTGCTATCTTTCCTGTCATGCGAATCTTAAATCAGTGAATGCTAATATACTAATTAAAAGTAATGAATCTGGAAATTACTAACTCTCCATGAACAGCATGTATTGAATATTAGTATATTTTAATATACTGTTTTGACCTTATCCTTAAAATTCAGGTCATTCTTGTGATGCTCTCAATTCGTTTCTACATTTCAGCTGCAATTTTTGCCATAACACTATTCCTGGTTATCAGAAAGCCAGGGAATATTGGCATAGGCTATTCAGCACTTATTGGGGCAGCAGCTTCCTATGCCCTGGGGCTCATAGATTTCTCGAGCGTTGTTGCTGTCTGGGATATTGTATGGAACGCAACCTTCACCTTCATTGCAATAATCCTCATTTCCCTTACCCTGGATGAGGCCGGAGTATTCCGTTATGCTGCGCTAAGGATTGCACGTATGGCAGGAGGGCACGGCAACCTGCTTTTCCTTTTTATAATTATACTGGGGTCCGGAATTTCTGCCATATTTGCAAATGACGGGACTGCGCTGATTCTTACGCCAATAGTGTACGAAATGCTTGTGAACATGGATGTTGAAAGGAAATACATTCTCCCTTTCATAATGGCAACAGGCTTCATTGCAGATTCCGCATCGCTTCCGCTTCCAGTGAGTAACCTGGTGAACATTGTAAGCACCACTTTCTTCCATGTTTCATTTCTGGAATATGCGCGGGTCATGATTCTTCCCGATATTGTGTCAATTGCATCCTCTCTTGTCATTCTCTATCTCTTCTACCGGAAAAACATAATATCACACTACGACACCAGCGTGCTTGGAAATCCGCGTGATGCAATAAAATCTCCGCGCATCGCCAGGATGAGCATGCCGGTCATAATAGTTCTCATTATTCTCTATTCGGTTGGCGGCATATATGATGTGCCCATTGCCTTCATTTCCGTGGCAGTGGCAGCTTTTGTCATGTTTTCAGCAAGATCAGGCGGGGACATAGATACAGTGAAGATAGTAAAGGAGGCACCATGGCAGATTGTGATCTTTTCCTTCGGCATGTATCTGGTAGTTTATGGCCTTGGCCTGAACGGCCTTACTGATCTGATGGTGGCATTGCTTTCCCGCCTTGTGTCAATGCCAGGCCCTGTGCCCTATGTCTTTTCAGGATATTTCTTTGCCATGCTGGCTTCAGGCATGAACAACATGCCATCTGTCATGCTGGGCGCCCTGTCCGTAAGGTCGATCCACGGCGCTGGTTACCTGGTTTACACCAACGTGATCGGAAATGACATCGGCCCCAAATTCACCCCAATAGGATCTCTCGCCACCTTGCTTTGGCTTCACACGCTGGATCGTAAAAATGGAATAAAGATTGGTTACGGTTATTACATGAAGGTGGGGTTCATAATTGCACTGCCGGTACTGACCCTCACACTTCTATCCCTGTACTTTGTGTAGGGATCACTGATCAGTTTTGTGGCCAGGAACCGCATGTTTCTCTGCATTCTCCTTCCTGAACATGTTTCCAAGCAGCATCCCGGTGTTGATCCATGCATAAATCCACAGTATATTGAGAATCACCGCTATTGCAACGAATGCCCAGAGAAGTGCGTCAAAATGCGTGAAATCCAGAATCCTGATGGTGGATGTGGCAAAGAGCCCCAATGGGAATCCATAAGCCCAGACGCTGAGGGTTGCGCGTGCCGGATGCGTGAAGATGAGGATTAAGACAACCAGGAAATTCCAAACTTCGAATCCCCAGAGGAGCACTGAAATCCATTCCACCGATGATGCTCCTATGAAGAGCTGATCAATCTTTCCAAAGGATGCCAGTGAGAAGAGGTTTATGATTATTAAACTGGAAATTCCAACAGGAAGCATGGTAGTCGGAAGAGTTTCATGGACCTTGGTGGAGACATGCCCGGCAAGCGCCAGTGATCCGATGAATATGAACAGGAAGAAGAAAATACCCAGCCCCATTAGCACCATGAAGTACATTGTCTGCGCTTCAACGCCGCCGTAGAAACTCATGAGTGGACCGGCCAGGAACACGCTTGTGCCTATTGCAAGGGGAGGAATGACAATGGCGTAATTCATCTCCCTGGGATTGATCTCCTTTGTATACAGCCTGTAGCCCAGCACGACGCCGAGACCCAGCGCAACAATATAATTTGCATAGAAATCAACAGCAGAAAGTGCAGCGGTGGGCGCAGAAAGGCCGAAGAAGTATATGAGCTGGTAATTAGCCACGAATCCTATTATGGGAATCAGCGCGGTGAAGCTCAGCCTGGTGAGATTGTTCCAGTGCGAGAATACGCGATCCTTCATTGCGAATGCCCTGTAAATCCATATTCCGAATATTACCAGAAATATGGATATTCCAAGTATGGAGAAGGCTTCAGCAACGTACCTGAGTGCGATGCTCTTTGCCGCTCCGGATGCAAGAACATAAACCTGGGCAAGGGCAAGGGTTGATATTGCTATGCCGAACCATTCTGATCCAAACAGAGAAAGTGTATTTTTCCTCATTGTAACACCATTTCCTTAAAACTTAATGCATGAACAATGTGGGACTACCACTTCAGTATCTCCATGGATGAGGTCAATGCCCTGTTGCCTGTTATGAATCTTGTAAGGAAGAGCGCATCTTCCATCTCATCCCTCTTGCCTCCATTAAGGAAGAACTGTGTGAGGTAAACACGGGCGCATTCCTCATAGCGTATGGAAACGCTGACTGCGAAAGCCATGAGGAAGAGATACTTCTTTTCAACCTCAAAGGGAGACATGAGCTCTGCCTTCTCCTTCAGATGTTCCTCAAGAAGATTGAAGGAAACAGATGCAAGTGAATTCAGATTCTCCGGAAGGAAATCCATTCCGGATTCTGCCTTAACGTGGCTGAGAATCTTTTCTATCTCCGCACTCTTATGGGACGGGCCCAAAAACTTCTCCAGAATGGGCTCAATACTCCCCATTAGAGCCATGGTGGATGACATGAGCGCCATCTTTGCTGCCTTTATTGCATCAAGCACCTCCAGCATGCTGGCTTCAAACTTCTGTGCCAGCTTGAAATGTATCATTGCGGAATCAGCCTGACCATTAGCCACAGAAACTGAAAGTGCAGTAAGTGCCAGGATTTTCCTGGGCAGTTTGGTTCTGCCAAGGTACAGGGATATGTTCTCCCTGAACTGTTCCTTTGCCAGCTCCTCGTTATGGTTTCCCAGCAGCCTTATGACTTCCGGCATTGCGCCAAGAGTAGACTTTGCATACCGCTCTATTTCCTCCATTTCATTGCTCATGAGGGAAGCATTGGAGTTTTCTACTTAACGGATGCTGGCAATAAATTGTCACATATGCGCCAAATAGGCAAATCTTGTGGAATTGGATCGCATGAATCGATTCCGATCTTATGGCACATGGGCAGGCAGGACATGGCATAACCTATGGTATCTCATCGAGGATCACTTCAAAATCTATGTCGGAGATGCCGAAGTCGGGCAGCAGCTTCCTTGCATAATTTCTGACCTCGGAGCATTCTTCGCCCACCATCTGGATATGGAATCTTCTTGAACCTGTTGTTATTATGAACTTTTTAATCCGCTTCTCCTTCCTGACAAATGCGACAAAATCGTCTATTCTCTCCGGCAATACATTGAAACCTATCATTGCCTTGCAGCCTAAGCCAAGCTTTCCGTAATCTATCTCTGCCCTGCAAGACTTCACGATTCCCCTCTGCCGAAGAAGTATCATTCTGTCACGTACGGTCCAGAGATTCTTTCCTGTCTTTTCCGCAACCTCATTATATGTAAGGGAACAATCCTCCTCAACAAGATCAATGATATCAAGGTCCAGTTGATCCAATTTAAAGGGCTTCATTAATTCATATAATTACGCCACATTTAATTCTAACGAAAAAGCTTCAGCATTGAAGCAAGCCTGCATAAACAGCAGGGCAGAGTTAATTATATATGAGTATATCTTATGTAATATAACATGAAAAGAACAACCAAAACCGCGCTTGTGGGGCTGGCTTCATTTATACTTATCTATATTGCAATTTTCCTCATTCCTCTGCTTATCCAAAGCAACATGATGGATCTGGCCGTGGGCCTGCTCACTGCACTTCCCATCTCACTGGCTCTGGTTTATATCAACATTAAGTTCGGTTCAGTTTCCACAACTCATCACATGGGGATTCGCTTTTTTTCGCTTGCTTCGGCTCTCGTATATACATTTATAGGATCTGTCATGTATATACTGTCCGCGCATGGAACGCTGAACAGGCTATTATTATTCATTCCAGTAGACATTGCAATATTGGCAATTCCGGTATATCTCCTCTACAGGATAGGCAAACCATCCCCCTTGAATCCTGAAGATTTCAGTGGTGAATACACAGAAAGGCTCCACAGCCTTGTGGGCGATGCCAGTGCTGATAATCACGAGGTTTACATCTCCAGGAAGAAAGCTGCGCGTTCATATGCCGAAACTTCAAACGGGCGAGCATGGCATGTTTTGCTTAAACAGGATGCCATTCAGCAGCTTGATCCCGGAGAAATCGATGCAGCAATGCTTGAAGCATATTATTCCAGAAAATTCGGGCTTACCAAAAAAATACTGCTTTTAGGGGACATTTATGTGATAATTTCTGTTGATCTTCTCCTTATTGGTTTTCTCCTTGTCACACTGCTGGGCATTGCATATTCCCTCTCTCTTCTCATCATTTCTGCTGCAGGGGTGGTTATGATTGCTGCATTTCCTTTCTTCCTGCGATTTTTGCTGTGGCGGATCCAGTCAAGGGCTGACAGGGAGGTTTTAAAGCATTTATCTGCA
>JAJZAW010000073.1 GCA_021799185.1 Thermoplasmata archaeon | reverse complement strand
TGAAGTATGTAATCAATCCATCCCACCAGATCCTCAAGATACTCAGGGGAAAGCCTGTAGAATTTTTCCCTTCCGATCTTTATGGAATCAACAATACCAGATGCCTGGAGAAACGATAGCCCTGAGGAAACTCTTGGTTGAGCATAACTGAGACCTGAAACAATCTGGTTGACCGATGCGGGTCCCATTGAGAGAAATTCAACGATCCTTATTCTCAGTGTGCTGGAAAGTGCAAAAAAAACAGCTTCTTTTTTCAATTTTGATGTAAACATCGCGGGCTACTATAATAATACATCGACACATATCAATAGGCGTATGTATGACAACGGACCTATACTGCAGAACCATCTTCAGTTATGGCAAGAGACGAATCAACACAGGCTGCCTCAAGTAATGTAAGTGTGTCCGCTACTGATAAAAAATTCTTGGAAACTGGACTCAGACCAGATATAGAAAGAATAAGTCCTAAAATACTGTATTTTGGCACTCCTGTAGTACTGGTTTCAACAGTGGACAAGAAAGGAAATGTAAATCTTTCACCCATGTCATCGGCCTGGGCGCTTGGGAATACTGTTGTACTTGGATTATCCTCACTTGGAAAGACCCTGGAGAATCTTATAAACAGCAGGGAATGCACCCTGAACTTCCCCCACGGCGAAATGTGGAAGAATGTTGAAAAACTTGCTCCCCTTACTGGCAAGGATCCTGTACCTGAAGAGAAATCACGTGTTTTCAGGTATGAACCACATAAATTCTCTACCTCCGGGTTGACTCCCATCGCATCAGAGAATGTAACTCCCCCAAGGGTGCTTGAATGCCAGCTGCAGATGGAATGCTCCGTGAGCAACATTTATGATATGAGGAATAACGGTTCTGCTTTTGCTGCAATCGTGGAGGTCAACGTCATCGCAGTGTACGGGCACAAGAGTATAATTCTGGACGAGAGTCACGTGAATCCTTCCACATGGAGACCTCTAGTCTATTCTTTCCGCCACTACTTCACATTGGGAATGGAACTTGGAAAGAGTTTCAGGTCGGAAACATAGGAAACTGATGGGTCCTTGTTAAAGCGTTAAGCGAATGCCATGGCAAATATGTGGTTAGACACAATGATCTGGTTTAACTCTGAAACTCACTGAAATTTTCCAGACGAGTGTGGGACACTATTCTATGACCTGCCCATATTGAACAGATTGTGCAAGACGCCTGTGCAGAATAGTGCATTGTCTATCCTGTCATCTCTTTTCTGTGCTATATTCCAGCCAAGCATCTTCTTGTCTGCTGCAAATTCTGATTCAGAATTGCTTCTCTTATGGTACTGTTCCAGGTATGGTATTGTATCCTGAACAAAATCCCTCATTGTATCCTTCCATTTCCTTGATCCATTAAGGGTTGCATTCTTCTTTGGTATGACAAAGACCTTTGTATCACCCAGTTTATCCAGGTATGATGGTGATGAATAATACCTGTCCAGACGGATGGAATCCATCTCTATCCCAATGGATGAGAGAAGATCCATTGCCCTGTCATATGCTTCTCTCTCCGATTTCATGGATGAACCCAATGCTATGTACAATCTGGTCTCAAGATCCATTATGGCGAATGAATATGCAAATAAACGCTTCTTATGGCTTTTCGATTCCTTTCCATCTTTTTCATGATCGGGTTTCTCCTTTGCATGTCCTTCAGTTTCTGTGCATGTGTTTCATAGTTCTTCTTCACCGTCAACGAATATCCTGTGCCGTCACCTGTTGCATCTGAGTTGGTCACCTCTTTCATTTTCAATATGATCATATGAAGATTGTGCACTGCAGTTATGACCTCATTGTCTGAGTAAAGTCTCTCTATGGTTTTGTATGACACATCTATACCGGAAATCATGGAGAATATGTCAAGCATGTTTGCAAACATCCTGTTGGATTCTCCAACAAGCTGCTTGACCAGAAGCAGCTTGACCCTCTGTTCCAGTGATAGTGAATGGGGATGTCCTGGCCTCTTGATGTACCTTATTGATGACACTGCTTCCTGTATAAGGGGATCAAGATCCTTCATTGCCATCTTTATTCTTGTGGAAAACTCCTGCTCATATGTTTTCCAGTCCCTTTCCTTGCCGGGATGTTCCAGCCTGTATTTCTTCCCGATGGTGCTGTTGATCTCCTCCAGCTTGTACCGGATGTTTTCGACCATGATCCTTGACATGGATGTTTATGCAACGAAAGATTAAATAGTTATCTATAGATAACCATTACAATGGTGAGAAGACTGGAGCTGGACAATGGAAAGCTCGTACTGGAAGAGGATGAGATAGAGGGATTTCTGGAAAGAACCGTAACACCGATTGGTACATCAGGAAAGGCAGATATTCCTAGAAGGTACATTGGGCAGAGGGTTTACGTTATAATAACGAAGAATCCTGGAACTGTTCAGGAAAAGGGTAAAAAATAATAGTGTCCCACACTCCCAGTAAAAATAATCTCCTTATATATCAATGGCATATTCTTAGAATCAGACAAATTTACACTGCTAAGCCAATATTACACACCATATTGCATAATAATACAAGTTATTATGCAGTGTAATGCGTAATATTCTAATAAGTCAACACAATACGGTTCTATGCTTCTCAAATCCTTAATGAAATTGGTGATACTTGATCAACTTGAAGCAATAAATAATAAGGAAAATTTGGTTATTCGGGATACTTATTCTAACCTGGTTCAATACAAAGGATCGTCAGCTCTCGTCCTGAAAGGCCTTAGAAGAACAGGTAAAAGCACATTGCTGAAGCAACTCATAATATCAAAATTCTCCGATTCTTTCTATTACTTCAACTTTGACGATGATCGTGTCTTTGGTTTTACCGTGGACGATTTTCAGAACCTGATTGAAACATTTATTGAACTCTTTGGAAGGAGAAAGAACGTGTTTTTTGATGAAATACAGAATGTACGTGGATGGGAACTTTTCATTAACAGGATGCTTCGGGAGGGGTACAGGGTCTTTATAACAGGTTCCAACTCGAACCTATTGAGTCAGGAACTTGGGACGCATCTTACTGGAAGGCACATTGATCTGGAACTTTATCCTTTCTCATTTCAGGAATACCTCAGAGCAAAGGATCTTCAGAAAATCGTGGAAGGGGACTATAATACATCCGCAAGGGCCACACTCTCTGCTGAATTTAATAAATACTTTTTGACAGGTGGAATGCCTGAGGTAGTCCTGTCTGGAGAGGCTGCCATACTGACACATCTGATCAACGATGTGATTCAAAAGGACATAGTCACGCGATATAGTGTCAGGAAGCCTGCCGAGATAAAAAAAATCCTTCGATTTATCTTAGCTAATGTATCCAATGAGACTACGTACCGAGGATTGACAATTGCCACGGACTCCAAGAGTGAAAACACCGTAAAAAAATATATACAGTATCTTGAAGAGACCTACATAATCTTTGAAGTAAGCAGATATGATAAAAAATTAAGGAGAAGAGATAAGAATCCGAAGAAATTTTACTGCATTGACAATGGCATAATTATCAACAATGTACCTACTTTCATTGAAAATAAAGGAGGCTTACTGGAAAACATGGTGGCAATAAACCTCAAACGAATGCAAAAGGAGTTCTATTTTTTCAGGGACAAAGACCAATCAGAGGCCGATTTTGTGATTCCATCTGAAAGACAAATAATACAGGTGTGCTACGAGTTGAATGAACAGAACAGGAAGAGGGAGATTAAGGGGTTGGTCAGGGCAAGAAGGGAGATCAACGCTGAAAAATTCCTGATAATTACGCTGAACCAGGAGGAGAGTATAAAACTTGATGGATTAACCATTGATGTAGAACCAATTTGGCTCTGGTTGGCTAAGAATCATTGAAAGTCTTGATTATGACAGGGTTTTCTCTCAATCGAAATCTCATCACTCGCGTGATGATTCCAATGGACAAACTTCCTTTGCCGTGCAATCAGTGCCTTAATTGATTTTCTAATTCGGACCCAAAGCCTCTCACCATACCCGGAGTGACAGTCTTCTGATCCTAGTCTATGGATGCTTGTGAGCACGGGTTTATGGAATCGCAACAAGTGGATAATTGGCCTTCATTGCTAGCTTTGAAGAACTCTGGAATTTGATCTCCTTTGTGACGGCAAATATGCCACTGTAGTCCATATTCTTACTTTCTGTTCAGAAGTACGCATCCGTTGACCGCCTTACTCTTCAGGAAAGTATCTATTCATTCCAAGTGCAATGGTTTCCATCTGGTAGTGCCGTGCATTTAAGTGTGGAGGCACTGAAGTTTTGCAGCCTCTCTCTTGTACTGACCTCAACCATAAATTATGATAATGTTGTCAAGAATGAACACGTGGTGGCATCTCATGAAGATTGACACCTTATACCACATGGCTTATGAAAGCTTTTTTATAGGGAGGTTAGGGGTTAGGGGGAAGCAGTAAAACTCCAACCTTCAGGGAGGAGATACACAGGCTTCCTCCGATTAAGAAATTAATATAATTACTTAGTATATCTATTTGAGCATAGACAGGGACATGAATGCCGCAATAAACATAATGAAAATGAGCTTGATAAAAGTAGGGCTGATGCAGTCCGAATTCACGCCTGAGGAGATCGCTACTTCGGGCTTGCATGGGATATACCCGTACAGGCAGATATCGGTGGTTGAATCAGGAAGCTCCGATGTTTCAGCGGAGGAGTAGCTCACGGGAATATTCCATGCCACAAATAGGGTGAAATAACTGGAATTCCACATAATGAACCTGGATGAGATCATTAAGAGCATGAGCCAGGAATACCTTGAAAAAGCAGCTCTCAAACTTTCCAAGACAGGTATACAGAAAACGCTGGCACAGGATAAGATTGCTGTCAATACTTCCCATATCAGGGAGAAACTCAGGGACCGGCTGGACTTTCTCAAGAGGTTGGAAGGGCTTTCTGACAAAGCACTGGAAATCTTCCAATACGTGAGTCTCTCAGGCTATTCACTTGAGATTCCCATGACAGTCGACAGGAAATTCTCCCCTGAAACCGGAGAATGCATAGACAATTTCGTGCTCTTCCCCGTACCTGATGGGAAAGCGTCAACCAGGCTGGTCATACCGCTTGAGTATGCCATTTATTCCCTTGATAATGAAAACTTTGGGTTCCTGACCCTCCTTAAGGCTCTTGTTAGAATATACACATTCAATCAAATAATAAGCATGGGCAGGAAGCTTGGCGTGAACAGAAGTACGGATAAAATCAGCACGGTCACGGACATTTACCGGCGGTTTCTTGATGACGCCCCGGGGGAAATGAAACGGATGAACGAGGCCGAAAAGCGTTTGTTTCAGTTCATTGAGGAGAGCAACGGCGTTGTTTCATGGGATGTTATTGAGAACAAATTCCAGCTGGGAATCTTCGCTGGATATTACGGGCCTGATGTGGGCAGTCTCATAGGGGCGTCCGTCTCAACTGGAAATCCCCTGAAGTCACTTCTTCTGAAAGGTATCCTCATACCGGTGCTTGGGGATATGTACAACGAGGTGAAGGCCGTGGCAATTCCGGAGGAAATCTATATCGCCAATCTGAGAGATAAGCTGATAGCAGACAGGAAGTCGCGCAGCAAAAAGGATTCTGCCGTAAAAATTCCCTCAATTAGGATACCTGGCGCCAGGCTGTTTGAAAACCTCAAGGCAGTAATGGCAGCAATATATTTTCTCCAGACAAGAAACAAGAGGATAAACGTTGATGTTCTTTCCAGATATCTATCCATCACGGAAACAGATATACTGTATGCAATTGCAATGGGATATCAGTACGGCCTCCTAGAAGGCACCAATACAAAGATGTCACTGGTTAAAGGGGCAATGAATGATCTTGACAGGGACGGCTTCTATGAGATTATTCTGAAGAAAACACTTGAATATTTCGCAGTCCGGGGACCTGATGATTCTCATGACTTTCAAGAAACCATCTCTGTCATCGCCAGCGGAATCCTGAGGAGTTACCTGTACGACATGAAGGAGCCCGCCACAGTGAAGCGCATCATGGATGATATCTCATCGTCAGAGGCGTTCCTTGTGAATGCAAGACATCTCAAGGCCCTCTCACTTAGCAGGCACGACCTAGGTTCAACACAAAAATCCGGTAATAAAAGCAAGCCGGTATCCATGGAAGATTCCATAAAATCGCTTCTGGGGCTGCAGCTATCCCTTCTGTCCAGACTTGGTTACATTCTTGTTTCCTACGATCCTATTGAGACAGATACCTCAATAATGCCTGACAGGGAATTCATAAGGATCCTGGATAACCCCTCTGAAATAGGCAAGATCAGGTTAAGGCTCAAGGGCAAGGATGACATAAAGGTCCTGCCTGACTTTGAGATTCTTGTTGACATTGGAACCAAGTTCTCAAGCCTGGCCAGGATCATCAGATTCGCAGACCTGGAGAAAATAGACAGGATCTGTGTTTTAAGGCTCACCCCAAAGTCAATAATGGGGGCACTCAACGAGGGAGTATCAGGGGAAGACATAATCCAGCTGCTTCAGGGGAAGAGTTCAACAGGATTGCCGGAAAATGTACGACAGACAATACTCGATGTTGCCGGGAATAGCCATGTTGTCAACGTCATCAGGTGCAGTGCCATCCTGAAGGTTGATGATCCAACGACACTTGACAGAATAGCCTCCGATTCATCAATCTCCCAGATGATCCAGGAGAGAGTCGACAGGAACATAGCTGCCCTGAAGGAGGACGTCAGCCTCTCAAAGCTTGTGACGGAGATGAGGAAGAAGGGATTCGTGGTCCCATTCGCACTTGAGGAGGCCAGGAAGTTGGAGAGAAGAAGAAACTATGGCCGGGGCTGGGACTGGTAACCCCCGGAGCTTTCTCCCATGTTAACCAACCCACTATTATGCTCTGCATCGCTGACATGGTGTGGTGCTGATGATCAGGAAATGTATTTTAAGCTGTGTTGAGTCCGTAGTGTGGTGTTGAGCACGTATATCATAAGGAGATGGTGAAATTGGGTTCCGCCAAGAGAAGTATCAGGGCACAGAGAAAGAGCGCAGGAACACCCAAGAACAGAGAGATACCAATGGAGAATATGGATAGGAGGGTGATGGAAAAGAGCACCTGGATTATGCACAAGTTAATGGACAATGAAAAATTTCAAACAGTCGAGGAAGCCAACGGTTTCATCAGGAATATATACGATTCCAACAGGATTGACAGTTATGTGCCGGACAATCCTGAGGACAGGGCCCAGATGATTGCCTATGACGCCTGCCTGAAGACGGGCAACGCCAGGAAGGAAATGGCCCTGAAGGCTCTTGAGGTCTCTGAGAATTGTGCCGATGCCTACGTGATCCTGGCGGAACTGGAGAAGAATCCGCAGACCAGGATAGAACTGTACCGCAAGGCCTCTGTCGTGGCAAGAAAAACACTGGGTGAGGAAATCTTCACGGAATCCAGGGGAAATTTCTGGATGATCATAGAGACAAGGCCTTACATGCGCGCTCAACAAGGATTGGCTTTCTCTCTCTGGGATTCTGGCAATATTGATGAGGCAAAGGGCATCTATGAAGACATTCTGGATCTGAATCCAGACGACAATCAGGGGGTTAGATATTCATTGCTACTCATCTATATGATGGAAGGAGACACAGTAAAGGCCGAAAAATTGCTGGAGACCTATGATGAGGACGGCGCAGACTGGGACTATAATCGATCACTTCTGATGTTCAGGAAATCAGGTGTCACAATGGAATCAAGGACTGCCTTGAGGAAAGCCTTTGCCTCCAATATATATGTTCCAGCCATGTTGATAGGAGCAATTGATCTTCCCGGCAGGTCTAACTACATTACGCCAGGACAACCGGATGAAGCAGGTTCCTATGTCAGGTCGTGTGGTCCACTGTGGCTGGACAATGATGAAGCTCTCAAATGGATGATAGGAGAATTTGAACTGTATATAACTCAGAAAGGAAAGGCTGACCGATGGAGCATGAGGTGAATGAAGATCGTCATAAGCAAATGATGCTGGGGCGGGAAAATTGAAGAATAAGAAAGGGACAGAAAAGTCCGGATCAACCAGACGGAAAGAGGAAAGCTATGAAGAGGAGGAAGATCTTGAAACTCTGTTCAGCAGGATGCTGAAGCTTTCTGCAGAAGACAATGAAGAGAGCAGGATGGACGCGGAAGAGCTGGCAGCCCGCATCATAGTGTTTCAGGAGGCAGCAGCCGGACTCGCCATGGATCTGGTACGGGATGAGGGGAATCCAGCCTTCATGCTGGGTTGCTTCATTCTGAGCGGCGTCGGGGGCGATGAACCGGCAAGGAGGCTTGT
>JAJZAW010000072.1 GCA_021799185.1 Thermoplasmata archaeon | reverse complement strand
TCTCTTGCAAGGGCACGTTGCCTGCTATACTCCATCTCTATCCTAATGGGATCATGGGTATTAATATTTGAAGAGGAATGTGCGGACATCTTACTAGTGAATTTGTTCTTCTATATAAATACAGCTGATTCTGAAACCTACACCCTCTCCATTACTACGTAATGCCGTGTCAAAGATTTGTGTATCCTGTGTTCAACTATTTTAATGATGTGAAAATCC
Organism: Thermoplasmata archaeon; assembly: GCA_021799185.1. Taxonomy (GTDB): domain Archaea; phylum Thermoplasmatota; class Thermoplasmata; order Thermoplasmatales; family Thermoplasmataceae; genus UBA509. Next base: position 8,126 of record JAJZAW010000072.1, on the reverse strand, counting down.
TTTAAATTGCCCGTAAGAAGCTTAGGTTCAGAAACTGCTATGACGCACCTCGAACCTGGACTGAGAATTTCGGCAAATTTTTCCATGCTCCTTCTGTACAGGACAATGATGTCCTGCCTGTGCATGGGAGAATTTCGGCCATATGGCAGATCGGTTACCACGGAATCAATTCCGTCAGGAACGGGCAGCTCAAGGAAATTACCTGTTATTATTCTGAAATCGCGTATTCCAAAATACTTCAAATTAAGTTTTGCACCTGCAGTCATCTGCAGGGACATATCAATTCCAATCACGCGCCGTCCTGTTAAACCTGCCTCCATGAGTATGCCGCCCGTTCCACAGAAGGGGTCGAGGATTGCTCCTCCCTTGGGGGCGTTTGAAGCATTCACCAGAAACCGGGCTATTCTGGGATGCATTGATATGGGTGAAAAAAAAGGCCTTCTGGGAGCTCGCCTTTCTTCAAACTGGGAACTGTTGCCGGAGAATATTTCAATGCCGATGTACCATTTCTCCACATGATACACCCTGACTATAAAGTCCGGTGAGGAAAATGATACACGGCCATTTCCTCCAAGCAGTTGACCCAGATATGATTCAATGGACGAATTGTGGCAACTGTAAATGTCGGAAAATCGGACGTAAAACTTACCGGTGGGTAGAATGTTTCCGGAGATTGATTCCACATTATCCTGTATGTCGATAACTCTGGATATCCTCTTGACAAAGGCAGCATCAAATATATTTGATACTGAGCCCGATATTATGGCTATCCCGTCCTTTGCGAACATGACCTTCGAGCCGGACAGATTGCTGAAGTTTTCAATCTCAAATAGAGAGGCTTCCGGTATATCCTGAGAGTATTCAAGAACGAAGGTTTCTCCCATGGATATTCTTTTCTTCCTTAACTGGACTGAGTTAGGCGCTTTACTTCCTTTGAAATATCAAGGTCCAGGTTCTCATACATTTTGCTGAGTCGTTTGATGGATCTTTTGACCGCAGCCTGTGGCTTGCCCGTCTTTACACGCACAAATATTTTCGGAGTGTCAATTACCGGGTGCTTTATGTAGTACCTTGCTTCTGCTACCTGTTCGTCCCGCAATATTTCATCTATGAGAGGCCTCAGTATGGTGTTGTCGTAATTTAACATCTCAAGAGTTATTGAGTCCTTTTCCTTGGAAATGACTCTTAATGAACTGTCCATGGGGGTTCATTAAACATGAATATATATTTTTCACTATCCGGTTTATGTTTCCAACAATCGCCACAAATGTCGAATTTGATTCATATAGTGAGATGTGTTCATTCAACAGTAATCAGCCGCGCCGCTCGGTTGCCATGAAATTTAGCCCCAGGTGCAGAAACCCTTCCCGCACTAGCCATTGTTCACTTACGAAATTTTTGGCGTTTCAGGTTTGAATTTGTTATAATTAATTCCACCTTCCATTTGCTGAGCTATTCTTCTCGGCCAAAAGCGTTAAAATATTCCGATGCACGAAAAAATACTAATAAGTAGTTACGATGAAAGAGCGACCGAATTGCATAATTATAAATCCAGCGGCTATCAGCAGAATGAGCATCAAAGAGTTGACTGCATTTACGGATCAACCTGGGTTTGGCAATTCGCAACAAAATCAGAGCGTGTTATTAATTTGCGAGATGGTTTGAATGGCAGTTTCTAAAAAAGTGATAGTAATTGGGGATGGGGCAGCCGGAATTATGGCTGCAAACAAATTGAGATTCCATTCCACTGATAAGGAGCTTGAAATAACGGTTGTTGGCAATAGCCCGCGGCATTTTTATAAACCTGATGGTGTTTTAATACCGTTCGGATATAAGAATTACAGGAAGAGTGTAAAACCCGTCAATTTTCTCCTGAATTATGGCATTAATTACCTCAAGGATGAAGTGCTGAGAATCAATACCGAAGAAAACATAATATTCCTGAAATCTGGAAAATCACTCATTGGCGATTACATAATAATTGCCACTGGAAACAGATATTCACCTGAGGAGATACCTGGTTATGAAGGCGAAGCCAGGCATTTCTTTGATCTGCAGAAGGCCATGGAGCTGAAGGAGTATATCAAAACATTCCAGGGCGGGCAGGTTTTCATAGGAAGTGCTGGAGAGATCATCCAGTACCCGGAATCGCTTTATGAATTTGCATTTGTCCTCCATTCATATTTAGTTGAGAATGGCCTTAAGGACAAAACTACCCTGGTTCTGGCAACCCCCTCAAAAGAACTTTCACCGGACCCAGCTGTTCACAGGGACCTTTCTGGAATGCTGGAAAGCAGAGGTATACAGTACCATCCTGGCGTTGTCATAAAATCAGTGGATCCGAAGAACAAGGAAGTAGCTGGCAGTGATGGGGCAATGTTCAAGTATTCGCTTCTGATTCTTGCGCCACCACACAGGGGTCAACAATTTGCCATTGATTCTGGCATCGCGGATGATAAAGGATATATTGTTGTAGATCCGAATGATCTCTCCGTAAAAGGCAACAGGACAGTATTTGCCATTGGTGACGCAAATAACCTTTCCACCAAAAAATCCGCTGCAGTTGCACATGGACAGGCTTCATTCGTTGCATCCCTGATTATATCCAAGACCGTGGGAGGGATTAAGGAGGAAAAGATGACAGCAAAGGTACCAGAGTTTGCACTGACCGGAAACCATAGCGCATTTTCCTTCTATGATTCCCCGGGAAAGGTGTCCCGTGGAATAAATGCCAACAAGGGGGACTTCATGCTGAGGCTAACATCTGCTGATACTTACTTCTCAACAATCCTGAGGGGGATGATTTAAAATGACAGAGAACGAGGAAGAAATGAAAAATACTGAAGAAGAGAATGAAGATGACATAGAGCCGCTGCTTAGGGGCTTTCTTGAAAACAGGCATGCCTTTGAATCATTGATGAACATGCTGACCAAACTCAATAATTCTGGCTTGATGTCAGTGGTAGAAAATATATCTGCTGACTACCTGCCCAGCGATATAGAGTTCCTGTCTGAGTTCCTGACCTCAAAAGATTTCCTGACGTCATTCGTCAAAACCATGAATGTTGTCACTGCGCTTTCACATTCCCTTGCAGGTGAGAGGGCATCAGATGCTCTTAAGGCGATCCTCTACAACAGCGATGCAATTTGGGAGGGCATGGTTACTGGCGCCAAGAACCCGGAAGCCATTTCCATTCTCAGGTTTTATGCAATGCTCAGGGACCCTGACACCGCTGCAGGCTTAACTGCTGTGCTGAATGCCCTTAAGGCTATTGGTATGGCACTGAGAAAGGTCCCTGACGAATAATTTCAGGCAGGCATGTTTCAGCACTCAATTTTATATTATTATTTAAAATAAGCCTGCAGTTATGACCGTCCCGTCTTACAATATCTCCTTGATCCGTTCAAGCAATCTCAGGCCTGCTTACAGCCACGTTGACGAACTCAGGGGCAAGAATAAGCTGCGGTTTCTGAACCTTCTAATGGAGGGTGGAGAATGGCTTATTGCAGAAAATGTAGGCAGAGATGTTGGGCCTGATGAAATTCCCAGAATGGAGGAAGAGTTCCGATCGAAGGGTGCCAACAGCATTTTCATCCGCAATGGGATCCTTTATTCTAGACTTCACCCAGCCAATAATGATTTAGTGAGTAAAATTAATGACCTGCCTGGCTGTAGGGTCGGTCCCCTCCATATATGGAATGCAGAAGATGTTTATTTTCCGATTGAGTATTTTCCAGATCAGTCAGAAAGAGTGAGCGATATCATTCTCAACTATCTATCTGACAATCCCTCACTTTCAGTATCACTTGAATACATGGGTTCCTATTCGGGCAAAATTCCATTCATGCTTAATCTCTTTAAGTCGCTTGGCGGAAACCTTGGAGAATACTCAATTGTTACAACAGTCTGGAATGCGACCTCCAGTGAGATTATTACTGAAACCTCCGGCATATTTCTTAATGCAGGAATATTCTACCCCAAGATACTGTCAGATTCAGAAGATGGCAGGATGATCTATTTCAGCCATGGCGCTGACTTCCATGGACTGACCCCAGAGATTGTGGACAAAAATCAGCAAATATATGAAATACCCATCAGAACAAGATTTTTCAGGGATTTTTATGAATCCATGAAAGAATCAGGCCTGTGGCCATTGATTTTAAGTGCGGTTTCCGATGGCAATGCAGTGACCAACAACATGATGATCAGGAGTGATGAGGTTGAAATGTTCACGATCGCATTGAGACGACACTTCGGAAGAAGTGCCAGAAACACCCACGTCAATTACATAGCATCAGTTGTCAGTGCAGAAGAGTATTTCACTGGCTCACCGGAAGTCCCGTAAATACTTTGTCTCACAGCAATACCGTAAAAATCTAAATATGATGCTAATTTACGGCTTCTATGAATGTATCATTCAAATACAATAGCGATGAGGGATTCATCGCAGACACCCCGGGCAAGACCAGAATTACACTGAAGAATTCATTATCCAACCGTCAGGAGAACTACGCCCCGACTGAGCTTCTTCTTCTTTCAATGGGCGGATGCACATCAGATGATGTATTATCCATGCTCAAGAAAATGCGGGTGAATTTTACTGAATTCAGGTGTGAAGTCCAGGCTGAAAGGCATGAAGAACACCCACGGACTGTAAAAAATGCAGATATCCATTATATATTTTCTGGGGACGTTGACCCTGAAAAGGTGAAAAAGGCAATAGGGCTATCACTGAACAAATATTGCAGCGTATCGATCCTTGCAAAAAGGGGAGGCGCAAATGTGACTTATTCACTCACCATAAACGGAGAAACTCTTGAAAGCAGATCCAATCCTGGTCTGCTCCTGGAAGAGTGAGCAATCATGGCGTCTTGAGGCCATTTCCTGTCATGATGAGCAGTGCATTTTCACTGCCGTGGATCTTTCTGGCCGCAGCGAATACCGTGGCAGAACTGTATTCAACATAGATGCCGGAATGCGCCAGATCAGCTCTGGCCGAAATTATCTCGTCTTCGGTTACCACAACACACTTTCCGCCGTAACGCTTCATTTCCCGGGCCATAATATCCAGAAGTGGCGGGTTCCTGGAGACGAGGGCGTCTGCAATGGACTTTGTTATGGCGGATGGATCGTAGCTAAAACCGTTCATCCTTGAACAGAGAGGACATACTGCCTCTGTCTGCACAGCAATAATTTCCGGCATATCGGATGTTTCTCCTGAACTCATGAGATGCCTGAAGCCTGCTATGACTCCCAGAAGCAGGGTTCCTGCTGATACTGGAATAAAGATCCTCTTTGGAATCCTGTAATTCGTTTGCTGGAAAATTTCGTAGCTTATCTGGCGCATGCCATCCCTGAATTCAGGATTCAGTACATGGCTCGCATAATATCCCACATGTGACCATGCTGCATTTGCAACATCCTCTCTTGTCCCTTTAATGGAATGAATGTCAGCCCCATATGAGATTATCTGGTTCATCTTGTTCTTCATTGTATCCTCAGGCACGAATATATTCACCTTATAGCCTGCAGATGTGCCGTAGGCAGCTATGGAAGCCCCGGCGTTGCCGGACGAATCTTCATTTATTTCCGATCCAGCAGGAAGATGTTCCATAAGACTTGAGATTAAGACTCTGCTGCCCCTATCCTTATAAGAATAGGTTGGAGAAAAATATTCCAGTTTCAGCTTCAAGCCAGCAACATTCACAACTGGTGTTACTACTTCTCCAAGCGATATAAGTTGCTTCAGGTACGGATAATTTCCCTTGAAATCGCCATCGCGATACTTGAAATCCACCCTCGGAATAAGTATGCCGCCACATGAACACAGGGGACCATAGTTGAATGATTGCCTTTCTTTGCCACAAACGCTGCAATAAGCTGATAACATATTAAAAGAATATATGTTTTAAAGATATAAAAAATGGGTGTTTAAAGGGATGCGTAGTAAGCTTCGTCGTATGGTTCCGGCTTGAGTCCTTTGCGTTCCCTTATCTTTGCCACAACATCCTTCTGAAGTTCAGGAGGAACGCGCTGATACCCGTGGTTCTCTGAGTTCCAGAGTACTTTGCCTCCGGTTGCGCTCCTGATGGCTGATGCAAAGCCGAACATTCCTGCAACAGGAACCTTGGCCACTATGACAATTTCTTCGCCTTCCTGTGTCATCTCATCAACAACGCCGCGCCTCTGCTGAATTTCGTTCGTGACAGACCCCATCACTTCCTGTGGCACACTAATGTAAACTTTCTGCACTGGCTCCAGTAAAATTCTTTTCGCCTGCGTCATTGCACCATATATTGAGTTTCTGCCTGCGGGTATAACCTGGGCTGGACCCCTGTGTATACTATCTTCATGGAGTTTTGCATCAACTAGCCTTGCCTTTACGCCGTATACTTTTTCAGAGGCAAGAGGGCCCTTGGCCATAACTTCACTGAATGCCTCTATGAGCAGTTCCATGGTTTCATCAAGATATTGAATTCCCTTTGTGACATCAAGGAGCAGATTATAACCATCCACTGCCACAAGCCCCCTGGCCTCTTCCCTTGAGAGGCCATTTTTCTCAAGCAGCTCCATCAAAGCTTTCTTGTCTTTGAATTTAGCTCCCTGTGGCACCGTGCCGTCCTTGATAAGATCGACTATTGATTCAGGAAGCGGTTCGATCTCAAAATAGAATCTGTTATGTTTGTTTGGGGACTTACCCTCGAATGGCCCCCCCTTATGATCAACAGTTTCCCGGTATACAACAAGAGGATCTGAAGTGGTAACGTCAATTTTATAGTCATTTTTTATCCTGTATAATGTAACTTCAAGATGGAGCTCCCCCATTCCAGAAATAAGGTGCTCTCCAGTTTCCTGATTGATATCAACCTGAATTGACGGGTCGGCCTTGGAGACACTCCTGAGAACTTCGATGAGTTTCGGAAGATCAGCAGTGTGCTTTGCCTCTATTGCCAGTGTGACCACCGGCTCGGAATAATGAACCATCGGTTCGAAGGGATCCATATTTGGAATGGATGAGACTGTTGAACCTGCAATTGCGGCCTTAAGACCCACCACTGCAGCTATATTTCCTGCAGCCATTTCATCCACGGAAATTCTGTCCGGACCCACCATCATTGACAGTAACTGCACCTTGTATTTGTTGTTGGACATTCCTGATATATATAGTTCACTGCCTTTCCTCAGAGTACCACTGAACAGCCTGCCCACTGCTATTTCGCCTGCATGCGGATCTACTATAATTTTTGTAACCATCATGCTAACCGGACCTTTGTGGTCGCAGACTGACATGGCCTTTCCAATTTCAGAATTTATATCGCCCTTCCATATTTGCGGGATCCTGTACTTCTGTGCAACAAGTGGATTGGGGAGATGCTTTATTACCATATCAAGAATGATCTCGTGAAGCTGAACTTTCTTGGCTAGCTCCTTCTGCTTGCCGTCGCGAACCATTTCTGCTATGTCTTTGAATGACATTTTATATTTAGCCATGGCCGGTACAGAAATAGCCCAGTTGTTATAAGCGGAGCCGAAGGCAACTCTTCCATCCTGAACATTTACCTGCCATGCCTGTTTGAACTCTTCTGGGCCATATTTGGCTAGAAGCTTGTTGACGTCTGTGATTATCTTCAGGAAACGTTTCTGCATCTCATCTCCGTTGAGCTTCAGTTCATTTATAAGTCGATCTACCTTGTTGATGAACAGAACTGGTTTTACCTTCTCCTTAAGAGCCTGCCTGATCACAGTTTCTGTTTGCGGCATTACCCCCTCTACCGAGTCCACCACTATAATGGCCCCATCAACGGCCCTCATGGCTCTGGTAACATCGCCACCAAAATCAACGTGTCCTGGTGTGTCGATAAGATTTATAAGATATTCATCTGAGCCATAGGTGTGCACCATTGAAGCTGTCGCAGCATTTATTGTTATGCCCCTTGCCTGCTCCTGCTCATCGTAGTCCAGCATAAGCTGCTTTCCGGCCAGATCTTCGCTCATCATTCCGGCACCGGCAATCAGATTATCACTGAGCGTCGTTTTTCCATGATCAATATGGGCAGCTATACCCATGTTTCTGATTCTTTCCGGTCTTTCGATTAATTTCATTGCCTTTGCAATGTTGTCTTCC
>JAJZAW010000071.1 GCA_021799185.1 Thermoplasmata archaeon | reverse complement strand
CTTCTCTTCAATGTTACACCTCTGAAATTTCTGCAATCCAGTAGTCACTGAACCTAGATTGAAAGGCAGTGAGTTCTTCCATATCCAATGGTTTTATTTATCTTTAACCATCCAGTGCGTATTTTCTTTGGCCAGAATCTTTAATTACGATAATCATAAAATTGAAATGCAAATATGAGACCTGATGGCAGAATTTATCTACAAAGATTGACTGATGATATGTGGCAGAAGACATTGAAAAATACCTTAGCAACTTCTTCAAGGCAATGCCCTCAGAAGATCTTTATTTCGAAGCCCTTCATGAAATTATCAAAGATCTTGTGAAGGAATATCTAAAGAGGAAGATAAACCAGAATGAGGAAATCAAGAACGAAATTATGGGCATACTTGAAAAATACATGGAGAGCAAATTCAAGGAATATGATGCCATGGCAAGAATGGCCAAGGTAACTGCGGAGATAGGCCTTCTCAGCACGCCCAGTTCAATAAAGGACGAGGCTGTGTCCGATTTTGTGGGTACGTTTAGAAAAGAAATTGAGGAGATAATTAAGAAGACATTCTGATTCATCGTTCAGGGATTTTCAAAATTCTTTATTATGGTAGATCTTGAATGAAGATCGAACATTGTCATTATTGATGGATTTGGGGAAAAATTCATCATTTTCTGGTAGTCCGTCTGGGACTGCCACGTTGATGAGTTAACATATCTTACCCCCCTGTAGTTCCCCAGGTAGTGGGAGTGTATGTGGCCTGTTATGAAAATATCCGGGACTTCTTCGATGACATGATAGTCGTTGGGTGATGGGATGAGCGGTGTTTTCCCGCCATATTTTGGAGCAAGATGCCTTCTCTTCAGCATTTCTTCTATGGCCTTACCGATGGATGTATAGTTAGCCCCGGGAACCAGCTCAATCATGTCATTGAGGGACATTCCATGATAGATCAGAACGTTCCTTCCCTCGAGCTTCAGGTTGAATGGATTTGGGAGCATGACAGCGTTGTCCGGAAAAATTTCCCTCAATTTTCCTGTAAAATAGGGCTGGGGTTCTGCAAGCCGCACCACATCATGATTGCCGGGCATAACGAAAATCTGGATATCTTCAGGTACTTCGTTCAGGTATTCACCAAGCTTTCCGTACTGCTCCAAAGGGTTAATGAGCTCCAGATCATCTTCCTGGCCAGGGTAAACCCCGATACCGTCAACGACATCACCGCTCAGAATGAGATACTTCAGGTTTGCTGCTTCCCCCTGTGATGATTTTATCCAGTTCAGCATCCTTCGGAAATCATCCTTCCTGAAGGTCTTTGAACCAACATGAATATCTGATAGTGACGCCACGTATACCGGCTCTTTACCGGTATCATCTATGACACGGTATGGTATATCCGGCCTGACAATTTCGTTTGGAAACAGTACGGGTTCTCCGGGTCCCCGGCTTACAGACCCCACCACACCTATAACCTCATCCTGAAGTATAAGTTCGTTAGAGAGCCCCTTGTCCTTCATGATTATTGCCTGGATGCTGTCATCCATATCTTCCAGCATGACACGCTTGTGACCATTTCTTGTGATATCAACTGAAGATACCATTCCAACTATTTTTACCTCTCCGTATGTTTTCTTGGCGGTCCTTATGTCCATGGAACCCCGCATTGAACCTGAAAGAGATACGATCTTCCTCAGTTTCTCATACCTGCTTACGAACATTTTTCTGAAGTCTTCGACCGTGCTGTTTACCCTTATGTCCGGGAGATTGACCTCGTAATTCATTTTCTGGGTTTTCTGTTCCCCACGGATCAGCTTCCTCACTGTCTTATCATCAATGTAGCCTGACGATTCTACCTCCTGGGAGAGAAGTCTCGGTATCAGGGAACCCATGCTCCTTTCCAGTATGATGTTCAGCGCCTGCGGCGAGACAAGAATTCCATGCTTGTGGAAATACTCCAGGATCGAGACTCTGTCGCTGAAAAGCTGATCCGGCATGATTGGCAAATGGTCCTAGTTTACTTAACCCTTTAGTGTCATCTGATTACCCTGCTCACACAATAAGGATTTATTGTTGAAGCTAATGCATGTTGCGTGTCTAAAGCAGAGGATGCGGGCGCATTTATTGCAATGGCTTCATTCTGGGCGCTGAATTACCCGCTTGTGAAATTCGCCATTGTTTACCAGTCCTCATTATCTTTACTCTTCTTTCGGATATTCTTTGCAGCAATAACATCCTTCATAATTTTCAGGAAGGGAATCCACTTTCCACGTGACCTCGGGACAAATTTGAAGATTCTTGTTTTTTCCTTGCTAAACCTCATTTTCTTCATGGGATTCTGGTTCCTTGGGGAATCCACTGAGAGTTCTGCACTTTCCTCAATCGTGATTTACTCCTATCCTGTAATTACAATTGCACTTTCGGCGATGCTGCTGAAAGAAAAACTCTCCAGGGCAAGGATAGCGGGAACTGCGATTGGCTTTGCCGGACTCATATTTATTTTTATTCAACAGCTCTTCATAAAACCTGGCCTCGGGCTTGTTTTACTGATTATGGCTGCCATCAGCTGGTCGCTTGCAACCATATTTTTCCGCAAGTACCTTACCGATGTGGGAAGCATGACTGTTAACTCCCTGCAGTTTCTTTATGCGCTACCCATTGTTGCTGCATTCGTTTTTCCGCTTCACCTTGTGAATTTTTCAATGCTGACTCCCCAGTTCCTCATAATAATGATATACATGGGGGCACTCAGTACATCTGTAGCATACTGGATATACATCAGGCTTTACACAAAATATTCTGTGTCTGAGATCTCTTCATTTTTCTTTACAGTTCCTGCTCTGTCAATAATTTTCAGCTATTTTATCCTTCGGGAAAACAACACATTGTTCACCTACGGCGGATTCGCACTGATCGGTGTAGGGATCTTTCTGAGCTCGTGGAAGAGTAAATCCATGCGAAGCGAGAAACTGGCAGATGCCACCAGCGAAGAAGCATGACGCGTTAGAATCCTAATCATTATTGTGTGCTGAAGAGTTTTATAGTTCCCTCTACATGAAGTCACGACCATGCAGGAGCTACGTGATCTTTGTTCGGAAATATCCATGTGCAAAAAGTGCGATCTGTACCTTTCCAGAAAGACTGCTGTGTGCGGCTTTGGCAGTGATTCGCCAAGAATCATGATAATTGGCGAGGCACCCGGAGCCAGGGAAGATGAGATTGGTAAACCATTTGTGGGCAGGAGTGGCCAGCTTCTGAACAGGGCACTTGAATATGCAGGGATTCTCCCCCATGACCTGTACATAACTAATTCTGTGAGGTGCAGGCCCATGATAGGAAAATCCCCAAAAATGGGAGAGATTAGGGAGTGCTCTGATTATCTGAAGAGGGAAATGGGCGCACTCAGGCCTCGCATTATTGTCCCCATGGGCAATACCGCGATTAAATCAGTATCGCTGATTTTAGGATCGAACCTTGGAAAAATCTCGGAGGTTGAGGGGCGATTCATGTATCTTTCAGGGCACATTCTTGCCCCGCAGTACCACCCTGCAGCCATATTGCGGAATCCCAAGAGTATGGAAAGATTCAAGGACAACTTTGCAAGGATCTTCCGCCTCATGAATGACATACAGGACGGTATAAGCAACAGTGTGCTGGAACTGCACGCGGTCAAGGTACTTTACTGAATGGCACCAATAGAATTTAAACGAATTTCTCACCCATCATTCATTTTATATTATGGGGCGCCGTGAGCTGGAGAGGAATAGGTACTGAATCAGTGCCTTCTCCTGGCAAAATAGAATGATACTGCTGCCCCTATTACCAGTATTGTGGCAATGGCGTAGTATGCTACTGGCGAGGATCTGGGTGGGGAAGTAAGGGTTACATTGTTTGAAGATGCAACAGCATATCCAGGAGTAATTATAGTATAGGATGGATCGATCTTAAGTGAAATATTCACGCTTCCGCCATATGAACTCCATGAGTAGTTGCCTGTTGTACCCGCGTCATAACTGAAGGTAGTTATATTTGTTGTAGCATCATATGTTCTGGTCCATTTCGTCAGAGAGACCTGGAATGCTGAAAGGTTGAAAACGTTCACGCTGTCACTGTTAACCCGGACAGTCCCGTCAAAACTTCCGCCCATTTCCAGACTCTTTGTAACCTGGAACGATCTCCATGAAAGATTCACGCTGCTTTTGTTTAGAATCCCACCGATATTCATTGCCAGCATGGCTGACGTGCCGATAACCGTAACATTGTATCTGTCTGTGGAGATGTTTGATACACTGCTGGCAAGGCTATATGACAGATCATTCAGAACAACATTCCTGTCCTTTTCCTGCAAAGAGGCATTAACTGCCAGGAAGCTTATGGAATGATTGGACATATTCCCGCTGTATGATATGTTATGGAGCAGGATTCCAGATATGCCGGTGATCAATTGCGATAATAAGAATAAATGTGAGTTGGAAACGTTTATTGTAAGTGTAGAATTGAAATATGCATCCACTGTTGCACTGTCATTTCCAGGGTTCAGTGAAACTGTGACTGAAGTCGCGTTTACCGCAGGTGCGGTGAGCATTGCTGCTGCAACTACAGCGAGTGCAGCGATCACCATGGATTTCTTCATCATTTTATGATTATCAAATTCAGGAATATAAACAGATGGGGGAGTTTACCGCCTTAAACCTGATAAATCTGGTAATTCGGAGGTTCACTGACTATCCTTATGTCATGTGGATGGCTCTCCCTGAGACCGCTGGATGTGATCTTTACAAACCGCGATTTCGCTTTAAGTTCACCGATATCCCTTGCGCCAACATATCCCATTCCTGACTTCATACCTCCTGTGAGCTGAAATAGAACCTCGTCGACTCTTCCTTTGAACGGTACTGCCCCCTCAACACCTTCAGCAACAAATTTGTTTGATCCTATCTTTCCATAACGGTCAGATATTCCGGTCTGTATGGCGCCAAGTGAGCCCATGCCCCTGTAAGCCTTGTATTTCCTTCCATTCATTATCATCTCTGAACCTGGACTCTCCTCTGTTCCAGCGAAAATTGAACCAAGCATCACTGAGTCTGCACCAGCTGCTATGGCTTTAACAATATCCCCTGAAAACCGTATTCCGCCATCGGCAATAACAGGGACGCCGTGCTTCGATGCAATCTCAGCTACATCTGAGATAGCAGTGATCTGTGGAACGCCAATTCCAGCGATGATCCTTGTGGTACATATGGAACCTGGCCCAATACCAACCCTCAACCCATCCACATCAAGCGATATCAGATCTTCTGCGGCCTCAGCTGTGGCAATATTCCCTGCAACTATATCCACTGATACAAGTTTCCTCATCTTCTTGATGGAATTGAGGACGTTTTCGTTATGCGCGTGGGCGGTATCAATAACGATGGCATCCACTCCCTCCTTTTCAAGCGCCTGTGCCCTCTCCAGATCAAATGGGCCCACTGCAGCTCCTACCAAAAGCTGACCGTTCTCATCCCTGCTGGCTTCTGGAAACTTCTCCCTGTTCCTTATATCCTTGGCAGTTATGAGACCGACTACCCTTCCATTCCGGTCCACCAGCGGCAATTTCTCGATCCGGTTCCTGTGCAGGATCTCAACTGCCTCTTCTATTGGTATATTATCGTTTGCGGAAATTACTTTCCGGATCATTATATCTTCAACTGTGTTCCTGCCTTTTCCAGCAAAATCCAGATCCCTTCGGGTTACGATGCCAACAAGCTTCTCGCCAGAAACCACAGGCAGACCCCCAATATTCTTAGTTCGCATTATATCCCTGAGATCATCGATTGTTGTTTCCGGAGAAACCGTGTGCACATTTCTGATTATGATGGTCTCTTCCCTCTTGACTCTTCTGACAAAGCCTATCTGCTGGTTCATGGTTATGTTTCTATGAATTATTCCAAGTGCCCCCTGTTTTGCCATGGCCATTGCCATTCCGCTTTCTGTAACGGTATCCATGGGAGAACTAACAATGGGGACCCTTAGTTTTATATGTCTTGAAAAATTCGATGATATATTTACCTCCCTCGGCTCCACTGCAGTCCTTGAAGGGATCAGAAGGACATCGTCATATGTGAGGGCTTCCCTTATCTGCTGGAATTTATCTGTGAACATGTTGACGTAAGGCAAAACGCCTAAATAAATCTGTTCAGGGGGCAGGTCAAACCCCCGTTTAATGCTTCTGCGGTTGAAACAAATCCGCTTTCAGGGATCAATCCCGTACAATTCATGGGCTACTGACGATGCGAATTCAATTGATCTTGAGGTTTCCGTGGTAAACTCATACCTTACAAGTGAATAATAACGCTTCAAAACTGCCTGCGGAATGCCAAGGTTCCTGGAAGATTCCGTGGCGCATCTTTCCCTGAATTCATGTGCATTCTGCAATGCAGTGTTCAGATGCGATATTTCCCCGGTACAGTCAGCATCCTTTCTCTTAACCGTTACGGCAAAGACCGGACCATGGGAGCTAATTCTATTAAATTCATATCCAATGTCCCATATGATTCTGAACCCATCCCTGAAAGCCTTCAGTGCTTCATCCCCTATTACCAGGGCGAACTCCGCTTCATTGAGAAGGTCCCGGGCCTCCGTGCTGCTGCTTTGCCTTGTCTCATACTCAATGCCTTCACACTGCAGGATATATCTCAGGTACATCTCGGTTGTTCTGGTGTGGCGTGTGACCGCTATATTCATGCCGTTATGGGGCATAGAACCGCGGGAAACAAGGAGAGTTGAGATCACCGGCCCTGAGGACGAGATAACTGCAGTTTTTTCAAGATCAAGGATATCCCTGTGCGTGAAATATTCTACCAATGACACCATCCCGCAGGAAAGTCGCCCATCTGTTATGAGCGAAATTATCTCACGGGGCGTTGCGAGCAACATCTCCTCAGGTTCAGGATAGGCCATGTGCAGCGGGCAGCTGTGAGTGAAATTGATTAGACCGATCATTCTTGTCCTATGGTGAGTGCACGAAGCGTAAAAAATGTAACAGTTGCGATTTTTATTTAAAGCCTTACCATGAATCTGGTCATATGTACCAGAATCTTTTAAAACTGGATAATGTTAATACTTTTATGATTAATGCCCTTGCATCCAAAATTGTTCTCACAGCGGGGAGTGCTGTTGTGGCTGGTACGGCCATTGCAACTGGCTACCACCACGGTATATTAATGGCATTGCAGAATGTGCCTACTTGGACCCATGCCCATGGCGTTCTAATAAGGCTTTCAGGAGAGACGCATCCATAAAAAACAGCATTCAAAAGTAATTTTTAATCCTGTAAAATGTGTCTCTCTGGGCAGGTATTCTTCCAATCTGTCTGACGAGTTCATTCAGTTCTTCGACACTGGTCCCTTCTTTCCGGTCTGTTGCCCCGAAGATCTTCTCACTGAACGCTGTTCCCACCAGATCGCTTCCGCCCCCGGTAAGAGCAACCTGCGCGATGCCTTTGCCCAGTGATACCCAGTATACGCTAATATTTGGTATATCCTGCCCTGCAAGTATTCTGGCAAGAGCTATCACCTTAAGGTCTGTCTCGCCTGATGCAGGCACCTTAACTTTTCCGCTTTTCTGAAGTGGCGTGTTGTCAGGGCTGAATTTCAGAGGGATGAATGAAAGGAACCCGGGAACCTCGCGCTGGTTGTCCCTGATTCTGATTATATGATCTATTATATGCTCTATTTTCTCTATATGGCCATAGGTCATTGTTGAGTTGCCAGGTATGCCCATGCTGTGAATAATTTTTGCATCCTCAAGCCATTTCTCTCCAGATATCTTCTGAGGCGTTGTTATCTGTTTCCGCACATCCGCGTCAAATATCTCCGCTCCACCGCCGGTATGCGCATCCATTCCGGCATCTCTGAATCTGCTCAATATCTCGGTTAAGCTGTTTCCTGTTGTGCGTGCTATAAAATCAATTTCTGGAATCGTGAGCGCCTTTAGCGTTATGTCCGGAATCTCCTTCTTTACAGTCCTGAATACCTCCTCATAATATTCTACCGGAAGATCACTGTTGAATCCGCCCACAATATGTATTTCTGTGGCTCCCGCGACCCTTGCTTTGCCAAGTTCAGATCTTATCTGATCCAGTGAGAGTTCATACCCTCTGTCAGTTTTGCCCTTCATCTTCATTGGAACATAAAATGCACATATTGGGCAACTTGCTGTACAGTAGTTTGAATAGTTTATATTATAAGAAACGGCGTAGGAAACGACATCGCCAACCTGTTGTGACGTGAGATTGTTTGCCAGTTTCATAAGCTGGTAAAGATTCAAGTCCTTTTCCATGGCAACTCCTTCCTTGAAGGAGAGGGGGTAGCCAGCCTTTATCTGCTCTGTCCAGTAATCCAGAGGATACTGGGAAAAACCTTCCATCGTTCAAAATTACCTGATTGTAATTAACCATTTCTAGTGGACGCATTTGCCCTCACCCCATG
>JAJZAW010000070.1 GCA_021799185.1 Thermoplasmata archaeon | reverse complement strand
CCCCGAATATGGCGATCTCAAATCCATTCTTCGCAATTACATGGGAGAGTTTATCCGGGAAGAGTTTTCCGGTGACCTGGATAACATTTCCTGGCCTGTTTACGATTCTGCAGTATTGAAGCATGGCTATGAATACAGCTATTCCGAAGTCAGAAATGCAGTGGAATATATACTGGCTTCATTTGTAAAATACCGCACTTATTCAACCGTGGGCAACACAGCGGAGATGGCAGGCCATCTCTCTGAAATTTTTAGGATCACAAGAGACCCCGTCCATCAAATGCTCTCAGACTATGTTGCTGCAGGCTGCGAACATTGTACAAATCCTGTTCTGCGCATCCAGCAGTTTTCCGGGGCGCTCATGGCAAAAAATATTGAAGACAGGCTGTTCTTTTCCTTCAACCCTCTGATCTTCATGAATGAAGTTGGCTGGAATCCCATGGCATCGCTTCCGGCATGGAGCGATTTTCTCGGCTTCATACATAAGAGAAAGGGTCTGCTGTTTACCTTCAATGAAAGCTCCACACATGATTCAAAGTACGGGGAGGATCTCAGATGCGCAGGCCTTGTTATTTCGGAATATCCAGAACTGTTCTCGCGGATCATTGCAGATCTTCTAACCCGTGGGGACACTGCTCGGTTGGCAGGCAGGATTGCAATTGAGCATCTGTTCTACATAACACAGCTGATCCTGGCATCCCATGGCTTTTCAGAATATTATACCGACTACAGGAAAGAGATAGCGGAGCAGATCACAAAGGCCATGAGAGAATCAATGGTCTCCACTGCCTGGAAAGATCCGAATGATGAATACGAAAGGAACGCACTGAGTTTTGCTGATACTATTCTCAACCTTCTTGATTCAGGCAAATGGAGTGCAGGTACTGAGATGGCGGAAAAGTGCCAGCATCTTGGTTTTTATAATTCATTTTCCATGCTTGTGCTAAGGTTCATGCTTCCGGGAGCCCCTTCCATGTATCAGGGGTCCGAGCACCTGAATGTCCATTTCACAGATCCTGACAACAGGGAAAAGGTGAATTTCGGCAGGCTTCAGAGGGCATTTGCCGGAGATGTTCCGGTGCACTTGAAGTCAGTGGATTTTTCAAATTTCCCTGAACTGAAAACAGCAGCTGTTGCCTTGCTGGCAAAAATCCGCCTTGAATTTTCCACCATCATTGAGAACTGCCTGCCAGCTGCACTTGATGCTGCAGGCCCCCACAGGTCTTCGGTTCTTTCCTATTACATGAATGGTGATAAAGGCACAATAATTGTTGCAGCACTGAGGCATTTATCGCATATAACTGGCGATGCAACGGCCTTGAGGCCGGAAATGCTTGAAAGTGACATAATAATTGTTCCCCAGATGCTGTGGGGAAGATACACAGACCTTCTCTCAGGCCAAACGGTGATCATTTCGGGGGAGACCAGGCTGTCGCAGATCATGGGGAATCTTCCGGCTGCTGTCCTGAGGAGCGTGTTATGATATGAATGGCTGGCAGAAGCGGTTCCCTGAACTTACCTACCTGGACATCGGCCCTACATTAACCGGGTCAGAGGTGATTTTCAATACATGGGCTCCGGGCGCTTCCCGCCTTCAGATTCTCTCAGGCGGAAAATCGGTCGATTCTGAAAGGAATGATTTTGGAGTATGGCGTGCATATCTTCCATGGGATGGAGAACATATGGATTACACCATATCCATAGATGGCGGCGCACCGCTCCCAGATCCAGCCTCACGGTTTCAGTCGGAAGGCATATTGGGCCCGTCAAGGGTGATCCATTTTCCGGATCATGTGGACAGGAAACCTGTGAATATCAATATGTCATCATCCATCATCTATGAGCTCCATACTGGAACGTTCTCCCTGGATGGGACATTTGCCGGCATCGGCAAGAAACTCAAACATATTTCTGATCTTGGGGCAAATGTAATTGAACTCATGCCAGTGGCGCAGTTCGAAGGGCGCTGGAACTGGGGCTATGACGGAGTTTTTCCATATTCTGTTCATAATGCATATGGTACACCATTTGAACTGATAGATCTTATTCAAGCGGCTCATTCGATGAACCTTTCCGTAATACTTGATGTGGTTTACAATCACATGGGGCCAAGGGGCAATGTGTTTCCAAAGTTCGGCCCATATTTTTCCAGCAGATACATGACGCCATGGGGGCCGTCCTTAAATTTTGACGGAGAGAATTCGGATTACGTTAGGGCCTTCTTCATACAGAACGCTATCTACTGGCTGGATGTCTATGGCTTTGATGGCCTCAGGCTTGATGCAATTCATGGCATAGTGGACAATTCGCCAGTACATTTTCTTGCTGAGCTTACGCAGGCAGTGAGAAAGCATTTCCATGGAACCCAGAAAAAGCCCGTGATAATAGGGGAAAGCGATATGAACAATCCCAGGGTTATTCAGAGCCCTGAAATGGGTGGATACGGCCTTGATGCCCAGTGGTGTGATGACTTTCACCACTCCGTTCATTCCCTTGTTACAGGCGAAGTGCAGGGTTATTATTCAGACTACGGCGACCCACGCCAGGTTGCTGAAGCATTCCGCCATGGATTTGTCTATTCCGGCATATATTCTGGGTTTCTTCACAAAACCCGTGGATACAGGGACAGAAGATACCGGAATGATCAGCTGGTGGTTTTTGCCCAGGATCATGACCAGGTGGGCAACAGGCCCGGGTCAGAAAGGCCAGCATCATATGCGGGGATAGATGCAGCAATGGCCATGGCTTCCGCCACGTTGCTTTCTCCATACATTCCAATGCTTTTCATGGGTGAAGAGCTTGGATCAGTCTCTCCATTCTGGTTCTTTATTGACACCTCTGACCTTGCATTTGCCGCATCCGTGGACAGGGGCAGGAAGGATGAATTCAGCTACCTTGACTGGAGCGGAGATTATGTGGCGCCATCCGATCCACGTGCATTTACGGAATCCCGCATTTTATGGGACGGACTCCGCAATGAATCTGTTCAGGAAACTCTGGAGGAGTACAGAAAACTCATCTCCATCCGAAAAAAGATGGGGTTAGGGAACGGGGCAAGGCCATTTGTGGATATGGCTGGAAAATTGCTGTCAGTAACCTATTCCGGCACATCAACCGGTGACGTGAGATGTGTTTTCAATTTTTCAGGTGAGCAGGCAAGCATTCCCGGATTACATGGCAGGATGCTTTTCAGCAGGAATTCCAGAATGTCAGGGGATGCTCTTCTCCTGGAATCCTATGGGGTTGCAGTTATGCAGATGCAGTATGGCATCAGGCATTGATGAGGTCCTGATTTCCATGCCTGTAGGTCTCCCTTGAGAGAAGCAGGCCCACCAGCATTATTGCCTCAGCTATGAAGAACCAGAGCGTCCATGATGCGAAAAGGCTCCCTGCAATTGTGGCGGAATAGAGGACTATGCTAATGGCAAACCCTGACAGAATTGCACCTCCATTATATGCAAAGCCCACGCCGGTAGTGCGGAATTTTTTGCTGAATGTTTCAGAAAGGAAGGCAGGAAGTGTTGAGAATATCATTGCCTCGAAGAAAGCCTGGATGCTGAAGAGCACAAAATCCATGAATGCGCTGCCATGGAATGCTAGGTAAGATATTGGGTAGGTTATGGCTATAAAGATCAAAGTGTACACAACCATGGAAGTTCTTCTGCCAACTATCACCAGCCCAATGAGGCCGCCTATCCAGACACCAAAAAGTGATACGAGGTTAATGTATCCATTATAAACACCAACCGTTGTTCCGCTAATTTTGGAATGCAGAAGGGTCAGCAGTGTTGGATAAAATGAGAAGGTTATTGAATTTATGAAGAGAAGGCCGGTTGTGAGGATCAATGCAAATACGAGCGATGCCCCGCCAGCCTTAAAAAGGCTTACAGCAGGCTCTCTTTCAACCTCCTTCTTTGCCTGCATCTCCTGGAAAACTTCCGTCTCCCTGGTTATTCTCCGGATCACCAGCGTGAATACGCCAGGAATTATGGTAGTGAAGAAGAGTACTCTCCATCCAAGCACGTCGAAGGCCGTCCTCCCATAATAGGAAAAAAGGCCAGCGAATACAAAGGAGACTATGAAAAAGCCTGTGCCATATCCACTCTGCACGAATGCGCCTATGGGTGCCCTCTTCCTGGCAGGAACGCTCTCCATGGACAGGGCAGTACCCCCACCATATTCGGCTCCTGCGAAAAGCCCTTCTATGAAGAGTATGATATATAGCAGCAGAGGGGCAATGATCCCAGCCTCAGAGAAAGTTGGAAGGAGACCCTTGGACGCAGCAAAAATGGAAAAACCCACGATTGTGATTGTCAGCATGTTTTTCCTTCCCAGCCTGTCCCCCAGGAAGTTGCCAAGTATTACAGATCCCACCGGCCTTGCAAGCTCCTCCACTGCAAGGCCGCCGAATGTAGCCACCAAGCTGTAGATGCCAATGACCTTTGCGGGAAAGAATACTGATGATATGGTTACAGCAACAAGAGCATATGCAATTGATGTGTACCCATCCATGAGCCACCCTACATATGCCGAGATAACCTGAAGCCATGTTCTGCCCTTCAGGCCATATAATTGCATCTGAATGGGGACTGTTGGGGCATTATTAAATTTTGCCGAAATCCATGAATGTGTTTTTTGTTTTACATAAGTCCGGGAAAAAATACATTAACGGTAATGAAGAACCTTATTCCCCCGTGGTCTTGGCAAAGCGGCTACGGATATATTGGTAATATGTGATAGAGATAGGGCCGGGAATCTGAGGGATATCCGGGATATATCCCGGGATCATGTTTATTCCATGCAGCAGCTCATCATTGAAAGATCACGTGTAAAGGACTGTGCCGCCAGCTTTATGCCCTCAGATACGGTGGGGAATATGTGGCTGTTCTCAACCAAATCCTTCACAGTCATTTTATGCTTAATGGCAAGGACCCCCTCCATTATGAATTCGGCTGCATAAGGGCTGAGTGCATGAACTCCCACGACAGCATTGCTGTTAGAGTCAACAACAATTTTAATTGCGCCGCGTTCCTGCCGCAATATCCTTGCCTTTGGCACGGCATTCAAGGGAATTGTCCTGGCAACTGCTTTTCCTTGATCTCGCCTGTATTCCTCTTCAGTGTACCCGACCGATGCTAGCTGAGGCTCCGTGAATATAGCCCATGGTATTTCATGCATGTCCATTGATTTGGAAGAATGGTCAAAAATATTGGATGCCACAGCAGCGCCTTCCCTTGCAGCCAGGGTTTCCAGTTTGTATTTCTGATCCACAACATCGCCGGCAGCATAGATCAGAGGATTGCTGGTTGAAAAATCCTCCCTGACCTGTATTCCCATACTTGAGTACCGGACTCCAGCCTTTTCAAGGTTCAGCCCTTCAACATTTGGAGTTCTGCCAGATGATATTAGTATTTCATCAACTTCCACAATGTCTTTTCCACCGGCACTGGCAGCTTCTATGATCTTCTTACTCCCTTTTCTGTGCACGCCTGTGACGTTTCTTCCGGGCAGAAATGATATGCCCTCAGACTTCAGGGACTCCATGAGCTCATATCCAAGTTCCTTCTCTATGCCAGGAGCTATTGTGTCGTGCTGTTTGATCACGGTGACCTTGCAGCCCAGCCTCTGAAGTGCCTGGCCAATTTCCATGGCAACAAAGCCCCCACCTATGATTCCAATGGATTCGGGGACTGAATTCAGATCCCATATGCTGTCGCTTGTAAGGTATCCTGTATGATTGAGCCCTATTATTTCTGGAATTTTGACCCTGGAACCGGTTGCAATAAGAAAGTTGAATCCCTTCACCTGCACATTTTCTGTGCCGGTTTCAACCATAACAGTGTCACTGGAGACGAAGCTTGCAAATCCTTTGATTATTTCCACATTTGGGTATGAACGGGCTACTCTAACGTATCTTTCTTCCCGTTCCTTGACAACAGCACTGCGAAGCGATTCAATAAGGGCATGGAAATCCACATCAGGGCTGTTCTGCTTAATACCAGGGTATCCAGGGTTTCTCTGAAAGTTTACAGCTTTTGCAGCCTCGATCAGGTACTTTGACGGTACGCAGCCAACGTTTACACAGGTTCCACCTGGCGGGCCCATGCCGATCATTGCAACCGATGCCTGATTCCTGGTGATCTCACTTGCCTTTATGGCGGCTGAAAATGCCGCAGAGCCATTTCCTATAATTACGAAATCATACTCCCTGGCCATGCTATCAGTCGACCCTTCTTATCTGTGATCTGTAACGGGAATTTCCTGTAAACACCGGAATATGGGCCAGGCTTTCAGGTGAAACTCTGGAATCATCAATGGTAAGCACAGCCATCCCATCCTCAAGGGATACAGATATGCCTGTTGCCCCGGCTTCCTTAAGCCCGCCTGCCACGGAGGCGACGCAATCATCGCACGTCATCCCATATATTCTCATGGTAACCTTTCTTTCTGCCATATTCTCCATATGACAGTTATGTTTATAACCTGCAAAGTAAGAAAAAACTTACCTTAACCATCTTATTCTTCGCCAGGGGAGGAAGTTTTGCCAGCTGGAGAAAGGCTTGACACAGGAAAGCAAATTAGCCATTTGGTATCACATCATTCAGGCTAATAAAATCAATGAATACCAACGTATTAATATAATGTCTTCATGTTATAAATATGGAAGAAGAATCTTTAATAGAAAGCTTTCTTGAAGCCATTGAGGGAACCAAGAGCACTGCAGAATTTGTCTTCTCTGATCTGAGCATAAAGATGCCAGGAATGAATGCCAGCATTGTAATTAACGGCAAGGTGAGCGTAACTGCCAGGCCGCTTCATGACAGCGACAAGCCGAAGTAATACCCATGAGAATTCCGTTACCGGAGATACAATCCGGAAAGGTTGACATTGCGGTAAACGGAAAACACGTCGTTACCATGGATGCCACAGATAACAATGTAACAGCCAGACTGGCCAATGAGGAGCAAATAAAGAACATTGTGCGGCTTATTCCCCGGAGGGCGAAGCATCTCAGATTTCTTCACAGAATTTCTGCGCTGATGGATAGGATGGGAATTTACCTTGAAATATGCGATGCCGGTGGTACCATCATGGAACTGGGAAAGGGAGCACATTCCATTCTTGGAAATGTGAAGATAAAGATGTCGAGGATTCGGAGGATCATTTGATTCTTTGCCCTGTGGTCTAGTGCAATTTTTCTTCTATCTCTTCCCTAATCCTGGCACCATTAAGATCTATAACTTTTTCAAACCGATCCAGAAGCTTGAGTGAATGAGGCAGGTTGGTTCTAGTCAGCTGTTCTATGTTTACACCAACAGGGACAGCATTTTCCAGATCATCCAGAGATCTGACAACATCAGAATAAATCGAGACTGCATTGATTATGGATCTTTCCGGCGCTTCAGAGGCTGGACCGGATTCCAGAATGCGCTGCCGAGCCTCAAGCGAAAGATCAACACCAAGGAAATCCAGAAGGTTGAGATCGGATACGCTTCGCAGGGGCGCGAAGCTGAGGAGGACTGTTGCCGGAGTTATTCCAGCTTCAGCACAGATGCCGGTATACTCTCTGAGAAGCTCAGTGATTCTCTGACTGTCGAACAGCATCTGGGTGGTAAAGAATCGTGCCCCCGTCATGGTTTTGTAAAGCATTGTTCTGGCCTCATGCCTTCGTTCCGGAAGGCATATGTTTCCTATTGTCAGGTTTTCAAGTCCATGTATGGCTGCCACGTGCCCTGCTGCAACGTTTGCCTCTGAAACCGCAGGCCCTGGATATTTATGGTGTCTGGTGTTACCGCCAACCAGGATCATGTTCCTTATGCCAAGGGAATATGTTTCGGTAATCCAGTCAGAGAATTCCGAATAGTTTTCAAGATGCACCACGACTTTATTCACAATTGCATCAATGCCGGCCCTGCGGGCAATGCCACCGGATAGTTTTCTGGTGAACACACTGTTGTACCTTGGTCGTCCTTCATGGTTTTCCTCAACAAGCTCCGGCACACTGACTGCATTAACCCTGCCTCTCGGCTTCAGCAGATCAGAGAATTCGCCGATCCTGGCATCGAGATTCTTCATGATACGGTCATCGTGGGCTTTCTCACCGGTCCTGCTGTCCCTTATGGGCACCACAGAAAAAATTAAAGGCCTTTTCCTGAGAACATCTGCAAACGGAATCATGGATTATTACGCTTCGCTTCACTGATATTTAAATCGGTATATATGCTTCTGGTTTTACTCAATCATCCATAGTAATATTATTTGCACAGTTGTGAATCTGAAGTGTACTTGACTTCTAGACATGAGGTGAATGATGCTCATTAGGATAATTTCCCAGGAAATCCTGCAAACATAAATAATCATCTTAAGATATTACATAAAGAATGAGAAGATTCATTGTGATTATTGCCACTATTGCAGTGGTGGCAGTTCTCTTCATGCCTTTAGCTACCGCACAGGCCGCCTCTCAGCCATCCGGTACAAGGACGCCCATAAAGCATGTCATCAATATTTTCCTGGAAAATCACAGTT
>JAJZAW010000069.1 GCA_021799185.1 Thermoplasmata archaeon | reverse complement strand
GGCTGGAACTGCGCCTCGCATCACCTGCCATAGGGGGAAATTCCATGGCATTATGAGGAGAACTGTACCCAGCGGGTCGAATCGCACGTAGGTCTTCTTTCCTTCGGTCCTCATGGTTTCCGGCTCAAGGAAATGCGGATAATCCTCAATGGCATAGTCCACCAGTCTTATGCACTTGTCTATCTCACTGATGCTCTGGGTTATGGGCTTTCCCATCTCCTCTGTCATGAGCCGGGCTAGCTCTTCCTTCTTGTGCATGAGGTTTGGCTTAAGGACGCTCCTGAAATAATCGATCCTTCTGTCCATATGCTTTCCCCAATCTTTCTGCGCTTCCTTCAGCCCCAAAAGTATCCCATCAATCCGGTGGTCATTGTATTCCTCATATTCCCCAAGCTTTTCCTGGCTATAGGGGTTCACAGTGGTTATCTTCATAGTTGAACATGCAATGTCTATTAATTAATATGTCCATTTTCCTGCTGATTTAATCCAGATAGAATATTATTCAGAGTATATCCAGATAAACTGGAAATTATACACAACAATCGGATCCAGGATGAAGAACGGATACTTAATATAGACAGTCCATGTGACGTTTTCATGAGCGCAGATATTGATGTGCACAGGCATCCCGAGAGAGCCGTTCACGACAGGGATGTTGCAAATTCCATATTGGATCAGTCACTGATTGCACATGTTGCATTCACCACCGATGGGATAACATTCAACATACCCATGACCTTCGCAAGGATTGGAAATTCAATATTCTTTCATTCCTCCAAGCACGGGAGATTCTACAATGTCCTGCAGTCAGGCTCAAGTGTTTGCGTTGATGTCACCATTCTTGACGGCGTAGTCCTTGCCAAGAGCGCCTACAACACCTCCATGAATTACCGCTCCGTGATGATATTTGGGAACATGAGGGATGTCGCGGATTATGACATGAAGTATGCCATATCAGAAGCTCTTGCGGAAAAGATGGTTCCGGGACGATGGAATGACTGCAGGCATCCATCTGAGGATGAAATCAGGATCACTGGCTTTCTGGAGCTTCCACTGGATCAGATGTCCGTGAAGGTTAACACCCATGGCCCATCGGATAAAAAGATGGATGAGATGCTTCCACACTGGTCAGGTATCATCGCCTTTAAAACCGCCATGTCCACAATCCCGCATGATGCGGTGGCGGAACTTCCAGATTATATTGCAGAACATATTGCTACTGATGGAAAGAATACTTGAGGCCATCATCTGCGTGGCAGATGTTTACTGTTTTTTAGTGGACACATATGTAACTGAGCCCAGCTATCAAGTCGCACTGCCATTGAGCTTGGCCTTAACTATCCTTGGTAAACT
Source organism: Thermoplasmata archaeon (assembly GCA_021799185.1). GTDB lineage: Archaea > Thermoplasmatota > Thermoplasmata > Thermoplasmatales > Thermoplasmataceae > UBA509. Next base: position 7,275 of record JAJZAW010000069.1, on the reverse strand, counting down.
ATACCTGCTTTCGAACGGATGTATGAGTGCAACCTAGCTACCGACCAGAACCTCCTTCATTTCTTCATAAATATTCAACATATCCTGAAAGTTTTCCACTGACACTAGAATCAGGATTGTCCCATCAAAATTATCCTTGTTGGAGACATAGCAGGACTTGAGAATATCCAGAGCCTCCCCTTCATTTTCCTCTTATGCATTTCTCCATGCACTATGGAAACAATGTAGAAGAGCTGTTGAACGCCATTATAACCATTAAAGATGGATTCACAGGAAATTGCATTGCTGAAGGCCATGTTATGTATCCTGCTTATCTCTGCCATTGGATCAGCAACCAAGACCCGAAGTATTGAAAGATCTTTTGCATCAAATTTATAACTGGTGTATTCTATATACTACACATCAAAGCTGAGGGGAAAGAACTTCATCGAAGATAGCCCATCCGTTATCAAGAGAAGGGCTAAAGCCGGATGAAAGGATCGGCACGTTAGACTGACCAGTTACAATTTGCACCGTTTCCATTTCCCACATTGGGGACGTTACCCTTAAGCAATGTAATGTTGAAAAGCACCAGCGTATTTTCCTCATAACTAGGTGCTGAAGGAGTTCTCTCCATAACCGGATTGTTAATGTTAGTAATATAATGGCCGTTCAGATCGCTGTCTTCATATAATGCAACTGGAATATAATGGCAAATAAACAAAGGATTCCCAAAGAGAACCGAGAGAGTGATTGCCAACATGAGGAATGATATGATCACTGCCAATATTCCATTTCGATTTCTTGTGTACATACGCATGTTACTCTATGATTCATCAATGGAGCATCTGCCTCAGATCATGCCTTCAAGGAATATACAGACATAAAACTTATCCTTACCATGAAACGTAGCTGCTGGCGCAAAGCAGCTAAGACCTGATGGCAGTAATAAATTGGGAAGTTTACAAATTCATGGTTGAGCTTTTACCGGGATTCGGTAAAATATACTTGGTATCAGAGAGTGGACGATTAGTCATATAAAAGAATGAAACGAAATCTAAATAATCTCGGCCAGTGACGCGTTTATTATTTTTCAGATACATACCGCTGAAAATTTCGAGAAACTGCAAATTCACTGCCGGACTTTTTGACTGATTTTGCACGATACCGGTAGGGGTACGTGTATATGGATCGTCAGTGGATCGGAAAGTGGTACTTTGTACCAGTGGTACGCTTTAGGGCGATCCAATTAACTGACTAACGCGTATTTTATTGCATCCAGCAAAAGCGTACCAGTGGATCGGGGTGGATCGCTTTCAGAAAGTCAGGGAACCAGCGATTCCTGAATACAATGCCGTACCGTGTGAACCGAACCACCATACCGGCAATGGATCTTGAGGTAACCGGACTTCATCACTGGATCGGCCTGATCATGATCCGGACCAGTGACGATATCATGGACTGTCTTTAAAGATCGGATCAAAATTTCCAGCAACTGCAAATTCAGAGTCAGATGATCTGTAATTTTTGGCAAGGTATTGGTGCCAGCATGTTGATTAGGATCGTAACTGACCAGGAAAGTGGTTCCCGAAACCAGTGGCCCGGAATTGTCCGGTAAGTAGTACGAGTAGGACGAAAAAGAACCGCGCATTTATGACCGAGGCCCGCACGGAGAGCCGGTACACGCAGAAAGGCGGGAAATACCTGAGTGACGAATTACTGAGCGAGCTTAAGATCACCATGTCCACGACCAAAACGCTGCGGAGCTATGAACTGCGGTACCGGGCCAACATCGAGAAATACGACATTGACTGGGACGAGTTCATAGGCAAGGCCAAAGAGGGCTATTTTTTATCGCTCATGGAGGCCGACGCATTGCCGCAAGACTGGCAGTCCAAGCAGCGGGAGCGCCTTATGTCGCAGCAGGAAACCGATCAGGCGCATGAATGGGTGATCGTGGCCCATAAACTAAAGGGGGAAATAGATAATGGCAGAAAGTGAAAAGCAGGAAGATCTAATGATACAGTTGCCCAAGAACACAAAAAACTAAGACTTGCTTGCTTTGAAAGAGCACATTGAAGTATGTTATATCAAGTAGCATCCTGTGACTTACAAAGTGCTTATGGATAGGATGCTTATGATTCCTTCACATAGTTAAAAATGCTTATTTTGAAGCCGCACAGAACAACAATATTTTGGCGCAGAATACGTATTTTGATGGACCTCATTCATGCTCTGAAGGCAGCAAAGTGGTAATTCCATTTCGCTCTTCACGTTATTTGAGAAATTTGAGGCATAATCTTATAAACTGAGATTTTTTTCCTTTTTCTAAGGAAAAAAATTAAACAGATAGGATTATCCTAGAGCTATGAGTGACATACATAGCGGAGCGCAAAATGAGGTCTGTGGAATTCTTGAATGGTATGGTTTTAGATCTGATGCAGAGTATCATGTTGACAATGGTAGCATCGACTGTGTAGCCTTTGGCAAGAACTCAAGCAAGCCGTTCATGGGCATAGAGGTTCACATTCAGGGTAACCTGGACACGGACCTTAAAAAACTTCTGGGCAGTAAGTTCCTAACCCACAGAGTAATTCTTACCCCAGATGGAAATCTGATGACGAAAATGTCTCAAAGTATGCCCGATATTTCGTGGTTCCCTCTTCCCAGCAAAGATGATCACAGCTTTGAGAATTACATCAGGAGCTTACCTGAAGCAATTAAACGTGACAAGTATTGGTATGAAGGCAAGGAGACTGTTGTCGTTATTCAGAGCTCTAACGATCCCCTGTCAAAATTTGAAGAATTGCTCAAGGAGAACAGGTTAAATGTTGAACTGTCTGAAAGGATAATTTACACCTTCGCTGTTGCTGGTGGTTCATCTCCAAAGGAATCAAAGGGCATGGGGGACACCAACGAATACAAATTCCTCATGAGTTTGGGCATTTTGCAGGGTCTTGAGCTATATTGGTATGACATGGAATGGGGGGACAGAGTGAAATACACCTATGAAAGAGCCGAAGTTCCAAATGTGACACAGACAAGAAAAATGAGAGGAGAACCGCTTGCGTATATAGATAATAAGGCAATAATAAACAGTGTGGTTAAGAGTTACATTGAAGACATCATGCATAGTATTGGCAAAGGAATAGATGGATATTCTGAAACTTTCTGTGAAGTTGCACTCATGGGAAGAAAAGGAGATTTCAGACCCTATGAACAGAATTTCACTCCATACAGTTGGTTGTCAAATCATGTCGAACCCGTAGAGCAAGCTAGACTGGATGCACTCGTGGCGAACCCATTTATTTCTGCAAGGTTATGGGAGTTCGGGAAAGAGATTGTGAAGAATGGTTTAGGTGTTATAATAAGTGACGATCTCATTAAAATCCCATACAAGACGGTAGCTGAAGTATTCGGTTTCTCGGGTAAAATAAAGGAAAAGGAGGATGAAGTAAACGAGTACCTTGCCTGGTGGATTCTCTACAGAGGAGGAGTTTTTAAGGAAAGCATGATGAACGAGTCGAATTTGCTTGGAGTGCCTTGGGATATGATATTGCAATGCGTTGATGAAACATTTTCAAAGAATCTTACGAGCCGCTATATCCAAGATACTACTGGGATTCATTCCATGAGCAGTTATCTTGAGTCAAAAGGTGGTCAGCGTATTGGTGGAATTAGTGATATTACTGTCTACAGACAGGCTGAATTTGAATCCTATTGCTCTCGAAAGATGCAGGATTCTCTGTCAAATATACTTTAAATGCAGGTTCGTGGAAACGGGACATGATAATCTTAACATTTTCAGCTAAGCAAGGGCCAAGATTGCCCGTCAAATGATTTTCCATTTAAGAACAACACCACTCTTCAGTAGGGAGTGAAAGAGAAACGCTTTTTAGTTTTCTATTCAAAAGTAAGAAAGTAGACGAAATGGGCTAACAGTAAAATCCAATTGCCAGAATCCTCGACTAAGAGCCAAAAAATATGGTATATCTCTAACCGTTGTTTATTATAATAGGGGAGAGTGGCAAATAACCAGTCGAAATATTTCATGCATTGCTAAGACCACATTATTATATTCCATGCACATGAAAACTTCACTGATATTCAGAATTACCAAGGTGCTGAATGATGCTATATCGTGAAGTCGAAAACCGAACAGACATGACACTGGGGATTTCCATAGAGCAGCAGATTCCCATTTATCCAATACTCGAAAGGGAGATCGACACAATACCATTGGATTTCCAGATCACCGATAAAGGAGCGTTAATTGATCTATTTATATGCGGCGAACCTGGAATGAAGCTTGAAGCCATGCTTATGCAGTACAGGCCAACAAGGATAGGGGAATGCCTCATCCTCAGGATGAGTGCCGATGAAATGGTCACGGCATCTGAAATCCTGGGCAAGATAGACGAAATACCAAGATCAGTGCGGGGCAGTCTTTATCTAAAGGATGGGAAGATCAACGTTGAGTACAGAGTAAACGAATGCGGAAAGAAACAGATGACCTCCGTCATGGGTGATGTAATGGAGATGAAGAACCACATCAGCATCGTTGATATTGGTCCAGGAGGAAGCGGCATTGCGAGCATTGAGGCTGTTAACTCCAGGATTCCGCTGTCAGTGGTTGCATACGAGGTGGACATACTTCAGGATCTGCATATTGCCAATGAGGAATGCTACATCGAATACAATTTCCATGGCGAGGAGAAGAGAGGTTTCAGAGCAATGATCCATACCCAGAATGATACGGAGATCAAATACTTAGATTCTCCGTTTCTCAGGGAGATCCAAAGGTTCTCCGTTGAAGCAAAAGTTCCAAAGGCCGCAATCCTGGCCAGGCCGGTGGAAGGCGTATACCGGTCATTCACATTCTTGCCCAGTGTCATGAGGGACGCGCATCTATCGATCCTGTACAGCGCGGCCAGGAAGTATCCCGAATCTGGTTTCACGTTAGTTGCATCAAGATCATACTCCAGGGACGTGTGGAACTGGGTCTAGCTTCTTTATTCATCGGTTATAAAAGGAACAACGTTTTCAAAATCGCTGATGTCTATTTTTAGGCATGGATATTGATCTGTTTTGACCGTTACGGCCGTTCCGTCAAAGCTGAGGAATTCAGCTTGAAATGGTTCATCCAAGTATTACGTTGTGAGATAATGGAACGGTTGGTATTCATGGGTCACACATTTTTCAATAGATGCAATGAAATATATTGCAAGGATGATGAAGGCCTATCTGGAAAGGATACTGAATTACTTCGCCTATCGGACAACAAATGCAAGAGCTGAAGGCATAAGATCAAAGATAGTACTCATAGAAAAGATAGCATGTTGATATAGGAATAAAATCACCTGAAGACTGCAATACTTCAGATGTGGTAAATTACAGCTTTATCCATGAACCGACATGAAAATGTGAGTCCTAAATATTAAAAAATCACTCAGTTTTTTCTCCTCCTTACTACATAAACAGCGGATATGGATACTATTAATGCGACTGCTACACAAATGATTATGTACATGTATTGGTCAAAGAGAGAGCTGTAGCTGGGCTTCAGTGGTGGAACCACCTTGACAGCAGGAGAATAAGCCCATATGAGTGTAGGATGGCCCTTAAGGCCATACACGGTAAGACTGACTGAGAAGGTTCCATTGTTTGCGGACAGAGCCAGGGTGTAGTTGGTGTACTTGACTCCATTGACATATACAGTGCTGTTCATGATATCAAAAATTGTGGCATTATTGACCTCGCAGTATGGCAACTGAACTGTCAGGGTACCGTTTGCAGATACGTTATATGAAAGTGATATATTGCCGCTTCCAGTTGTGAGATTTGGCGCTGTCACTTTGTAGACTGCCACGACGACAGTAGAATTTGTCTCCACAGAGGTGGGGGCTGGTTCTTTTGTAAGAGTGAAATTCAGTTCCGAGCTGGAGCTAAGGGTGTAGTTTTCGGATATTGAGATATCCAGTCGCTGTTACTGAAACTTTATACGTCCCAGAATGCAATGATATGGTGTATGATTCTGTTGCCTTCACCAATGTTATTTTGAGGGTTGTGACCGCGTTCTGCGTTATGTTCACTTCGTAGGAGGCTGACACATATCCTGAGGCTGATACTGATACAATGTAGGTGCCTGAAGAAAGTGACTGGTTGAAGGATCCATTGAGGTCCTGAAGAGCACAAGATATTGCTGCTGCACAAATTCAACATCTTTGGTGATGCCACTTTTCGAGAGCTGGAAAGTGCCGCTGGATGAAAGTGGCTTCAGTGATGGGTAAGAGCCTACGGAATATGAGTAGATCCCCTCTGGCAAGGAAATATTGATGATCTGTCCATTGGAAACATATTCCGTACCGTCAATTGTAACCTCAAACCTGTGTCCCTGTAAATTCAAAGGTACAAAAGATACTTTGTAGTATGCAACAAGATGGTATGCCATATTCAACTCAGATGAATGCTCATTAACCTTAATTGTTCCAGATGACCTGGACGGTACGTACCCTCCTGTTGCACTTGTCGAGTAACTGTAGATTCCGGCAGGCAATTCAAGAGACAGGAAAGGCATCACAGAAATTGGAGTGAACGTGAAATCTTCGCCTGCTCTAGCCAGTATTTCTCTCACAAGAAACTCTTGATCTTATCAAGTTTGCACTGAATGTATCTTTGCATGATCATTGGTATGGATGTTCACATTTAATGAAATTCCTTTCCGGATAGATTCCTGCGATTCTGGAATTTACACAAAAATTGGGATACTGTCTCCCTAACTTGTTCATTGATAACTCATCTTCAGGGAAAGAACTCTTCCAGATCCTTTTGAAGTCTTACTTTTCTTGTTCCTGGAATTCTTTCGACATAACCTGACTTCTCCAGTGTCCTGAAGATAGACGCGCCAAGTGCTCCGCCAAGGTGGTAACTTCTGACTGTCCAGTCCATGCAGCCATACGCAAATTTTCTTCGGCTGTTCTTCCTCATGGGTATTTCAACACTTCTGGACAACAGTTCTTCTTTGCCCTTTTCTGTCAGGGTTATCTCATTTTCCTCTTTGTTATGGACAAGCCAGCCTTCCAGAATGCATCTCTGCAGCAGGTCAACCCCCTTGATGCCCGCCAGATGGTCATAGCATGTCCGGGCATAATGCACCTCGGCCATGGCGCTTGTGAGAACATTTGTCGGTTTTGTTTCGGCGGTTTCCTTCCAATGAAGTATGGAATCAATCCATCCCACAAGATCCTCAAGATACTCAGGGGAAAGCCTGTAGAATTTTTCCCTTCCGATCTTTAT
>JAJZAW010000002.1 GCA_021799185.1 Thermoplasmata archaeon | reverse complement strand
TTTTCTTTGCATGGCTTTTTATGGATATCATAAACATCAATCCTGGCATCCTTTCGCCAGGCATGTCTTCAGCAGTGGTGGCATACCTTCTGGAGATAATTGCGTGGCTTCCATATGCAGCAGGTGTGCTTTCAGGGGGTGCATTTATTGCTGCCGCAGCCTCAAGGGCTCCAGTTAAAAACAGAATATCCGGAGAGGCGATAATTCTTGGTTCGTTTATGGTTCTCATATTCATTCCCGCCATTAACAAAGGATTGACGTCATTCGATACCATCCCTGTGTTTTTCCGCGAAGTTTTATACCTGGCTGTTCCAACTGTGGCTGTGGAAGCATATTTTATGCGTTTCAAGTTTCACAGGCAGATCCCAAAGTTGCTAATACTTGGAAACATTGTTTTTCTGCCCCTCAGATTTAACGGGAGCCTTATATTCCTCATCAAGGGTGTAAATGCGCCTGGAACTGTAATATATCCACTGCTTTATCTTGCCATCTCCTATATCATTCTGATAATTACCATTACAGCAGTGGTGTATATCTTCAGGGGAATCTCGCCGCCTTCCCCGGCAAGGAAACTGGCAGGGGCGATGATACCACTCATAGCCGGGTATTTCGCACTCTCATATTTTGATCTTCTTCCAGCATCATTTGAGAATGGTGGCCTGAAATATTCAGAATTTCTTTCGGCCAGAATATATTTCCTGCTGGTTATTGCCATTGTTGTCCTGACAGTGGCATTTATCCTTGGAAGAATCATTGCCACTAAAGGGGGTAAGGCGACAGTTCTCTATGGCTCAGTTTTGCTGCTTAGCATTATGCTTCTCTACAAATCCGGATATACGGGCCATTTTCAGATTCCACTCCTGGCTGGAATGATGGTTACCGCGGTTGTAGTTGGCAGTGCGGCACGCATATCACGCGGGCTGAAGGATAGCTTCCTCGGCAATTATGATCTTCTTAAGACCGTGAAGGTGCAGAGGAACGCTCCCAGGCAGCAGCCTCCGGTCAGTGTGCCTGCCACGCCTGTTGGCAAGAACACCCAGAAACCGGTTCAGCCTGTTGTTACCACCTCTGCAAATGTCCCTGATTACTGGATTGGCCGGGAGATTTCCGGGTATACTGTAAGGGACATCATCAGCCGTGAGACGGGCTTTGCATATGTGCTCAGAGCATCACGGGCCGGAGAGCCTGATGTGGCAATAAAGATACTGAAGCCATTTGCCTCTGATGGGACCAAAATAGCCTTTGATAATGAATTTCTCCGGAAATTTTTGCTGGAATTCCAGAATGTAATGGTGCTGAACGGGAAAAAATACGTGGTTAACATAATTGGGGTGGGATTGCGGACATATCCTGATGATGGGACAAAGATGGACAAATATAAGGAGAATCCACCTGCAATTGTGATGGAACTGCTTCAGGGAGGCAAACTTTCAGATTTGAATTTCAAATTCAATACGCAGAAGCAGATGGAACTGTTCTTTGAGATTGCAATCAGGGTTTCCCAGGGGCTCCAGGAAGCACATGATGCCAGAATTCTTCATGGCGACATAAAGCCTGACAACATAATGTTTGCGAGCCGCAATGGATTTTCTGTTAGGTCATATTACAAAACCCCGGATAAGCTCATTCAGGCAATAAGAAAGGGCGACATAACACCAAAGATTGTTGATTTCGGTTCAGCCAAGATCAGGGGCCTGGGCAATATTGTATTCTCGCAGTTCTCTGTTCTTTATTCCCCTCCTGAAATACTCATGAGCAACTACGACACAGATGAGACCTATGATGTTTACGAGTTCGGAATGGTCATGTATTATCTTCTCACAGGCTCTGCCAACGACTTCAAATCCGCAAAGAATCTGGCAAGGAGGCAGGTATTCATCGAGAGCCGTGTGAACTCTGGAAAATTCTATACGGACAGGGCTGCTCTGATTAATGAGGCCTCTGCTGTGCCGGTCACAGAACCTTCGAAGGTTAACCCACTTGTCAGGAAACCGCTCCAATTCCTGATAATGAGATGCATAGATCCGGACCCTGCCACCAGGTACAGAGACATGAATGAGATCAAGAAAAGCCTGATCCACTGCGCAGTGAAGGACTACGGCTTCAAGTCAGTGAAAGATATCTGAGGCACGGCCTGAACATTAAACGGAAATCCAGTTCTTTCCTGTTCGTGAAACTGCAGGTATGGCAGTCTGCATACGTTAATATCTCTCCATTGGTTTTATTGCCATATGATAAGGTGCCCGTCATGTGGCTCTTCCATGCCGGATGGCTCCCTGTTCTGCCAGAAATGCGGTTCAAAGTTACAGGCAAATGCAAATGTCCAGGGGTTTCATAACCAGCCAGGCAATGTTTCTGTGTACAGCGGCTCTCCAATCATGGAACTGCAACAGAAACTTGGAAAATCTGATGTTTCAGCGCATCCTGTCAGCGGGCTTCCTGGCATGGTATCTGGAGAGGGCAACCTTCTCATTGTATCCCCTGGCCCATCTATCCTCATGGTACAAATCACTACCGCCCCGACTTCCAGCACTTGGGAAGACCTAGTGAAGGCGAAATTCAGGATGGGTTCTGATATTGCGGTGGCAATAATCAATGACGAAATAAAGCATAAAACAGATGCAACACTTCAGGCACAGCTTGCAAAGAGCGGGATTTTTACCGTCACTTCATCTGTTTTCATGGACAAGTTGCGGGGAATAGCATTTTCAGGAGGGTGGCAGAATGTAATGGACCAGATAATGGGCATCGCCAGTCTGAACCGTGATGGCGACCGCCTGATATATTCAGTGCCACAGACAAGATTTGCCCTAATTCCGGACAGCGTCATGGATAAACTGAAGAAATGGATGGGGAGAAACAATTCCCCCTGAAGCAGAACGTTATCAGAACTTAAGCGGTTCCGACAGTATTCCAATGAGGATGGGCTCCTCCTTTATTATCCATTTCCGCGCCCTGGCTTCCCTGAGCTTACCAGTAACGTGAGACCACTGGGAAAGGGAATCTGTTTCATAAAGCACTACAAATTCCTGATCTCCAAGGCCATATGAGTATGTTGTGTAGGAGCGTATGTCCTGATTCTCCGGATGGGAGGTGGCCATTGCTATATGCTCAGCCAGTATCTTTTTCCTTTCCTCATGATCAATCAGGTACCATTCCGGAGTCTTGCTCATGGGGTATGCAACAAAATACTTTTTAGGCGAAAACCTGAGCGTGTCTTCAAGGCTCCTTGCGTCCCTGAGATAGGGGGAATGCTCGTAGAGTGAGAACATGCTGTACTGTGCGGTTCCGTATCCTCTCAAAGCCCTCATTACGCTTTCCTTGAAACGTGACATATCCATGGGATCATGGGACGACAGCCAGAATATCACATCGCAGTCATGCCTCACTGACCGGTACATCCTGAGGTTGATGAGATTCTTCTGGTATTGCGCGAATACGGTATTCAGTGCATCAACAATGCTATCTTTCTCCTTCTGTTCCGATGAATAATAAGGGCCGTTGAAGGAAAAAGTGGCCACGTATGTATAAATCTCGCCTGACAAGGATATCATTCAGTAATAATTACTTCGTAATTATGTATTTCCAATTAATATATGGCAATGGTTATCACGCTACAGTGGCTATTTTCAATATTCCCAATTGAAAATCCTTATTACTGTATTATTGTTATTGACTCATGGATAACGAAAACATATTCAATGCCGTCAATGCTGTGGAATATTATGTGGGCTCTGCCAGGCAATGGGCTTTTTATCATCAGCAGGCGCTGGGCTTCGATCTGATTGCATATGCCGGGCCCGAGACAGGCGTGAGGGATCGTGTTTCATACCTGCTGGGACAGGGTGACGTCCGGCTTATTTTCACAAGTTACCTGAACTATGATTCCCCGATAGCCGACCATGTGAGATATCATGGGGACGGGGTGAAGGATATCTCCTTACGTGTTGAAAACATAGGGGATACGGTTGACTTTGTGAAAAAGAGGGGCGTTGCAAAGATTTCACCTGTATCTAAAATTGACAGCAGAGAAGGTAAAATTGATACTGCCAGAATATACTCGTACGGTGAAACTGTGCACACTCTGGTAGAAGAGGGCAGCTATCCTTCAGGGATCCCTCCCGGATTTGAGGTAGTCAAATCGCCCGGAAAACATGTGGGGCTGAAGAGGATTGATCATACTGTGGGAAATGTGGAAGACAGGATGATGGATTCATGGGTAAATTATTACGTTAAGGGTCTGGGCTTCGATCAGCTTATAAGCTTCGATGACAGGGACATAAGCACCGAATATTCCTCACTCCGTTCCAAGGTTGTTCATTATGGAGACAGAAAAATCATCTTCCCCATCAACGAACCGGCACTGGGACTGAAGAAATCACAGATACAGGAATATCTGGACTATTACAACTCACCAGGTGTCCAGCATATTGCAATCCAAACGGACAACATACTGAAAACTGTTGCGGATATGCAGTCCAGGGGCGTTGAATTTCTCAGAACCCCCTCAGTATATTACGATACTCTTCTGGATCGTGTGGGAAAAATCGACGAGAAGATAGAAGACCTCCGCCGTCTGAATATACTGGTGGACAGGGATGATGACGGATATCTCCTCCAGATTTTCACAAAACCGGTAGGAGACAGGCCAACTTTCTTCTATGAGATCATCCAGCGGAAGGGTGCCACATCATTCGGCAAGGGGAATTTCAGGGAGCTTTTCAAGTCCATTGAGGCTGAGCAGGCAAGGAGAGGGAACCTGTAACAATGAGGATTGCAAGGATTGAAACCGAAGACGGCATAAAAACAGTAGTTTCTGTTGGCGAAAGTTTCCTAGATCTTGAGGATATTCTGGGAATGCCAGTAACTGAAGAAGGAAAATCTTTTTACGCCATTGTGCTGAAGAATATTGAAAAGATCAGGAATTTTGTTGCTGAAGGGCACTATGCAGGAATCACAGACCATGTGCCAACATCCTACCTTGTTCCCATGCCATACATAAATCAGATCAGGGATTTCTATGCATTCGAGGGGCATGTCAGGACTGCAAGGTCACTGAGGGGGCTTGACATGGTACCGGAATGGTATGAATTTCCTGCATATTATTACTCTGGAAATTCATCAATATACGCCAGTGATCATGATCTTCCGTATCCCAGATTCTCGTCCGAACTTGATTTTGAACTTGAGGTTGGCGCAATAATAGGGAAGGAGGGCAGGAACATACCGGTGGGTGATGCCTGGTCTCACATTTTCGGTTTCACACTCATGAACGACTGGAGTGCCAGGGACCAGCAGCGCAAGGAGATGAAAATCGGCCTGGGCCCGTCCAAAAGCAAGGACTTTGCCACAAGCATTGGCCGCTTCATAGTTACTGCTGATGAGATGGCGGAACACCTGGATCAGGACAGAAAACTGGACTGTGGCCTTCAGGCCAGCCTGAATGGGAGCCTCTTTGTGGAGGGAAACCTGAAAGATATGCACTGGACTTTTCAGGAGATGATTTCATGGGCCTCCACAGAGACCATGCTAAAGCCTGGAGATGTGATCATGAGCGGCACAGTGTCAGGAGGATGTATACTTGAGAAGGGAGCAGGAAAGGGTGGATGGCTCAAGATAGGGGACCAGGTTTCATTCCACTCTGAAATACTTGGAGACCTGGTTACGAGAATCGTGGGGGAAGATTGAGTTGGCATATTACGTAAAACAGGGCAGAATGCCTGAAAGCAGGCATACATATGATGACAGGAAGAACATTCTCAGGGAGGAACTTTTCGGGGAAGAGAGTTTTGACGGGCCTTACTCCCTGCTGTACCACATGGGCGAACCTACGAGGGTCAAAGCGGTGAAAAAGGTTCCGCGCAATCCTGTGGACAGAGACCATGCGGATGTAATGCTTCACAGGCACTTTCAAACAGGGCTTATGGAGAAAAAGGGCGATTTTGTATCCGGAAGGCGGTGTTTGATGTTCAATTCCACAGTCAGGCTCTCAGTGGCACGAACATCAGAGAAGGGCAGATCGCTTTACAGAAATGCACTGAATGACGAGGTGTATTTCATCCACTCCGGCCGTGGGACGATGAAATCAGTGCTGGGAGATCTTGACATTTCAGAAGGGGATTACCTGTACGTTCCCAAGGGCACCACATACACACTTGATGCACCGTCAGGCCTTGAGTTCTTTCTGGTGGAATCCAGAGAGAGGGCGTCAATACCGCCAAGGTACCTGAATGTTTACGGGCAGATTAAGGAGGGATCGCCATACTATACAAGGGACATACGCGTTCCCCGCCTGAATGCACCCTCTACGGATCGTGGATCGTTTCCAGTTCTTGTGGATTTCGGTGATTATTTTCTCCTGGAAGAGCGCGATATGAATCCATTTGATGTGGCAGGATGGGACGGTTATCTCTATCCCTTTGCCATCAGCACCAGTTCAATGGCTCCCATTGTTGGCAAGCTGCATCAGCCGCCTCCAGTGCATGAGACCTTCAGCGGAAAGTCATTCATGATTGGAACATTTCTGCCAAGGAAGTTCGACTTCCATCCAAGATCAATACCAATTTCATATTACCACAGCAACATTGACACTGACGAGGTTCTTTTCTATTCCTCGGGCAACTTCATGAGCAGGAAAGGTATTTCTCCCGGTTCCGTAACGCTCCATGTCAGGGGCCTGATACATGGGCCACAGCCAGGGGCACTTGAAGCCGCCATAGGCAAAGCAGATACGGATGAGGTGGCAGTTATGGTGGAAGCCTATGAGCCCTTGAAAGTTACGGGCGATGCCATGAGTGTCGAAGACAAGTCATATATGGAATCATGGTACAGATGAAGTTCAATTATCTTCCAATCAGGAGGGTTTATCATGGCAGTGGCGTGCTGAAAGAGATTCCGGATCTGCTGAAGGAGATTGGTACAAGAAAGGTCATGGTAATGTCCTCAAATTCAGTTTCAAAGACCACATTTTACGGCGACCTGCTCAGCAACATTCCCTGTGAGTACGCGGAATTCAGGGAGGTGACGCAGCATTCTCCAATGGAGGAGATTGAGCATGCCACAGAGCTCATGAAGAACAGAAATTGCGACACCATATTGTCGGTGGGTGGCGGAGGCGTTCAGGATGCTGCAAAGGTTGTCCGATATTACTACGACATAGAAGCACCCCAGATAGCGATTCCAACAACGCTCTCTGCAGCTGAGTTTTCCCACATAGCAGGATATTCAATAGGTGGAGAGAAGACCGGAATAAGGGACCCAAGAATAACGCCCCAGTATATTTTTCTGGATCCGGAGCCCGCTATGGAAACCCCTCAAAAATTGTGGAGGACATCGGGCATAAGGGCACTGGATCATGTTATTGAAACAGTGGTATCCAATTTCAAAAGTGAGCCTGCCAGGATTATGGCCCGGGAGGCAATGAAGAAGTTATTTGTCAACATCCGCGGGAACACTTCTCAGGAAAAGCACGAATGTCAGCTCGCCGCCTGGTATTCATACTTTGAGGTATTTGATGCTCCATTTGGCCTGAGCCACCTTATTGGCCGTGCCATAGGGGCAAAATGGGAGATTCCCCATGGAGTCACAAGCTGCATAACACTGCCTGCTGTGCTGAAGCACTATGCGGAAGTTAACCCCGATCCCCTTGCACTCATGGGATCGTGGCTTGGATTATCCGGATCAGACAGGACAGAGCTTGCAAAACAGTTCGCAAGGGCTGTGGATAGCCTCATAAAGAATATGGGCTTCTCCCAGAGGCTTGGAGACTACGGCATAGGGCGTGATGATTTCCCATATATTGCAGGCAAGATCAATTCTCCGGAGAGTGAAGTGGCAGAGCTTCTGGAAGATATGATCTGAATGAAACAGCATCATTCAGAGAAGCGTTGCTTCCATCAGGCCCGATTTCTGAGATTTTTCCCTGACTATATTTATGTCGTCAAACTTTGTAATGCTGATTTCCATGAGGGGCTGGGCAGTGCCTGAAAAGAAGTGCCCTCCCACCATAATATGGTCTGGTCCTGCCCCGGCGCAGTGGATATGGAACCTTGGCTCCACAGAGGCAATGCTTCCATGGAAAACAACCATTTCAAGGGGTTCTTCAAAGGTTCTACGGATATATTCAGTGCCATTATAATATCCAATTTCGAGGTTTTTTGCTGCTCCAAGTCCCCACTCTATTTCCCCTGAACTTACATGGTATTTCTCAAGTATTGAATTGAGACAATCCCTTATGTCCTCGCCATATTCGATTTTAAGAAAGATCTTGTTGCCCTCTGATTTAGATTGCATGATCCTGGTAATGTGGCAGAGCATAAAAAACTGATACAGGATAATGCAGTGAATATACTTGGCGGGATATAGCTGGCAAATAATAATCATGAAAAGTGAAGAGATTCACGTGCAGCACGATATGCTATGCCGGCAGAATTTAGATCCGGCATACTCTTTATGGCACTGGATCAGCAGGGGAATGGAAACCTCATGGCATTCAGCCTTTCAAGCTCAAATCCGCACCAAAATCTTAAGCCGAGATTGAAAAGCATGGGGCCAGTGCCAATGTGGATCCTATGTACGGGCACATATGCCTTCCCTGGCATCAAGAAGGCACAGCATAAGCGCAAGGGTTCATGCTTTTCCAGGGTCTGTTCCCATGCTGTATATTACTGACCAGATTCCATTTTCCCTTGCAACGCCAAGGATTGAACAGTTCCGGAATCTGACAGCGCCGTCAGCATTGCCTATATTGCTCTGGTAGAAACCCCGGATAAACCCGCCATGGGTAACCACCAGGATCCTTTTCCCCTGATACTTCCGGATTATGTTGTCAACGGTGGTGTTGATCCTGTTCAGAAAAGTTGCCATAGGTTCCACGCCCGGCAATGTATCAATGGCATCTGAAAGGATTGATGCCATTTCAATGCCGAAGCGTTCTTTGATTTCCCTGCTTGTTAACCCTTCAATAACGCCACCCGATCTCTCCCTGAGCCCATTGCATGTCCTGAATTCCTCAGGATGGACTGTCTTCATTATGATTTCAGAAGTTTCAATGGTCCTTTTCATGGGGCTGGAAATGATGATTTCAGGTGAAAGAGAAGCTATCACCGGTGCAACTTCAGATGCCTGTTTTACCCCTTCCAGGCTCAGGTCTTCATCAATTGAGCACTGCCAGATTCCAAGCTTATTGGAATCCGTAACCGCGTGCCTGAGGAAGAAAATAGAGGTGTTCAACGGTTCATGATTGTACCGTCATATATTTCCATTGGCACCGTCTGAAAGGCCAAGCCAGAATTTCTCCTCAAGCCTCAAAATTCCGTCAGCCCCTTCCATGAATTTTTTCCTGGCATCCGGATCATCTGCATGCTGGCCAAGCACGTTTTCCATGGCCTCTTCATGATGTTCCTCAAGTTCCCTGTGGAAGGTGAAATACCTGATGTCCATTCCTGAATACTCCGGATGTTTATGTACCCATATCTTCATCCCGGCCAGAATCTTGTCCCACATTGGTATTGCCATATTTTCCAGCCCGAACTCAGCCCCAAGTGCCTGGAAATGATCTCCGGCAAAGTAATTGCGCATTCCATCAAGCCATGCCTTTGTAGTGGGCAGCTGCCTGCTTCCCACAAGGTCAACGGGCTCTATGTTGAGGCTTCTCAGGTAAGATCTGTAGAGGAGTTCATGGCGCTTCCTGGGATTGTCATCCCCAAGCTCAGACACAAGGATTGTGGTGAGGTTTGCTGCGTCATCTTCGTCCGGAGTATTTACAAGCAACACTGAGAGTATTGATGGCCATTCCCTTGTAAAATGATAAAATTCTCTGGAGAATCTTCTGAATTCACCCTCGGTAATGTCACCGCGCGCAAACCTGTCGATGAACGCATTGTTGGTTGCGCTGTGTTTCTTAACAAAATTGTACGTTTCCCTGTAGAAGTTGTTACCTTCTTTCATCATGGTAAGTTATTGAATCGTCTATATTTAAGGATATCTAATCAAAAATATTCAGGCTTATTAATATGCGAAGGGCACTTATAATGCCACGAATGGCCACGTCAATGAAATCAGGGCAGTGCAGACAGTTTTCCCATGGTTATATCCTCATGGGATGGCAGGAAAGGCTTGCCCTGCGGCATGGAAAAATTGACAAACACCACAGACATATATGTCCGATTGATGTGGCACAACTGAGAAATCTTGAAAAATTCGAGATGAATGCGCTGGACATCTGCAAGGATGAACAATTCAAGGAGAAGCTCAAGGTGTGGGTTCAGAAGAAAAAAGAGCCGCTGGATAATTATGGCCTGAAAAAGCTGAAGGATAAGATAGAAAAACACCAGAGGAAAATGGCCAAGGCCCAGAAGAAGGCAGGGAACGCTTGAAGGCAACCATTCTCACCATAGGGAATGAAATACTCAAGGGCAGGACAGTAAATACAAATTTCTCCCATATAGGGCACGTTCTGACATTTTCCGGCTATGAGGTCTACAGGGGTCTTGTTGTGCGGGATGATCCGTCTGAAATAGCGTGGGGAATCACCCAGGCTGTGGCATTCAGTGATCTGGTGGTCTCTTCCGGAGGGCTTGGCCCAACATTTGATGACATGTCAGTGAAGGCCATAGCTGATGCTCTTGGGATACCGCTGGAAACAAATGCAGATGCCCTCAGGATGATACGTAATAAATATTCAGCACAGAACCTTGAACTGACGCCGGAACGCATGAAGATGGCAATGCTTCCAAGAAATGCCGAAGCCCTGGCGAACCCGGTGGGTACTGCCCCTGGCGTATTTTTCAATTACCGGGGCGTCAACATATTGATTCTTCCCGGTGTGCCTTCAGAGATGAAGGCAATACTGGAAACAATGATTCCAAGAATCCGGAATCCGTCCGTACATTACTATGAGGAAAGCATTATTCTTAAAGGGATCATGGAAAGTACATTCGCACCTGTTGTTGCAGACGAGATGAAAAAGGCAGGGGGAAACGTTTACATAAAGAGCCATCCGTCATCGGCAGAGCTGGCAAATCCAGTTCTGGAGATTGAGGTTTCAGGGACAGCCCGGGACGAAGCATCTGCAATAAATCTTGTAAGGTCAACCTTAGAAAGCATAAAGAAAAGATATGAAAAAATGCTGGAATGAAACCGGGGGCCTGAAGGATATCAGTGAGCCCCTGGAGGGAATATTGTACTGTCAAAGTCTAGGTACCTTTTGTCTTCAAATCTAAGATAATCCGGGTTTACCCCCATTTTCATAGCCAGAAAATATGCCATATAGTAAAGTGGAACCATTGCGGTAATGGCATCGGCATAGATATCTCCGCTCTTCTCAAAGTCCACACGGTAATCCCCGTCGCCGTTGATAACAAGCGTCCTTGTGGAAGTATATCTGCAAGCGCGGACTATTTCTGAGGTTCTCTCTTTTACCTCAGGCGAGTCCACTATGACAACAAGGGAATTTTCATCAAGCACAGCTGTGCATCCATGGTTGAACTCCTCAAGTTCTATGCCTTCTGCGTGGAGGTGTGTAGACTCCTTCATTTTCTGTGCACCTTCCCTTGCAACCAGATAGTTTGGCCCAGCACCCAGCACAAATATATCTCTGAGGCCGCCAAGGGCACCGGCAATTTCACTTGTCTGTTTTTCCAGCCTGTTCAGCTCTTTTTCCACCGTGCCTGCCAGTTCCCATATATCGAAATCCAGGGATCCGAAGTGAATAGCAACCTCCATGGCCGCAAATGCATTGTCGAAGAAAGCCTTGGTATTGCACAGAGACATGTCTGGAGAATCGCCGATAACGATTGGGACATCTGCCTCAAGATAAAGGGGGGAATCCCGGTAGTGTGTTACCCCGGCAGTCCTGGCGGTTTGCCGGGCATATCTTACAGCATTTACAGTGGATCTGGTCTTCCCGGTGTGGGAATATGCAATTACCAGGCCATCGGGCTTCCAGTATTTTTCAAGTTCAAAGGCCTGTACTGGAAACCATTCCTTTCCACGTTCTGTCAGGATTCCTGATCCTATTGCCGCAGCATGATACGCTGTGCCGTTCCCAGTTACAAAGAGATTCTTTCCAAGGAAACTGTAATCAAGACGTTCCATTATGTCAATGGTCTTCCTTATGCCGTGGGGGCTTGATTTTAACATATCATACATCACATAGGGATGTCCTTTTCTCAACTCTGGCAAGTCATCAGTCATTATTATGAGAAAATGGCATATGATATAACGCTTTGCAAATAATTTTCTGAAATTTTAACTATCGGGGTTGTAGCATTATTGCCATAAGAAAATTGCGTTGCACCTATGCATTAGCAGTACCTTGAATAACATTACAAAAAAGGTGGGGTTCATTAGTAACGGCTATGTTACCTCACTCCTTTTTCTTTTCGGATGGAATTTCCCTGTGCTCCAGAGACGGCATATCTTTTTTTGATGCTTTCTCAATCTGCTTCTTTATTTTCCTTCCTCTTGCACCTACAACCGCAAGGGCAACAACCAGAACCACTATTACAACCAGTATGGCTATGTTCAATGGTGTGAATGTCAGGGAATTCCTGAGCTGCTGAGTAACAGTTGGCGTCACCTTTTCTTTGAAGTTGTACACCTGAAGAGTTGGCTGTGGCGAATTATTTGTGTACCATGTGACCACAAGCTGAGCAGGATAAGATTCAAGCTTTGCAGAGGAACTCACATCCACAAGGAATGTCACTGTGATTTCCTGGCCAGGGGTAAGTTTCCCAACCGTAACATTATCCGCAGTAAGGGCAGAGAGGGGATTTGAACTTGACACATGTATTGATATAACGCTCGGAGAAACAAGGTGTATCTCAAGGTCATACATGGTAACATTGGCTGTATTTGTCAGGTTAAACTCTTCCAGGACCTTTGTGTTTCCAGGCTGCATTGGGGCTAAAGTAGAGGTGATTCCAAGGGTGCCGTAGCTGTGAATGTATGCATTTATTACATATGTCATGTGCCCATATGAAACTGTAATTGCCTGGGGGCCGGTTACGTTCAGTGCATTCATGAGAAAAGTGAGATTCTCCGTGGAACCGGAAGCAAAATACGGGATATGATACTCTGATGTCAGAACGCTGAATCCCGTGGATTGCAGTGAAACGTTGAAATTCTGGTAAGCGCCAGCGCCTGTATTGGCGAATACCAGATCGAGCGAGATGTATTTCTCATCCTGATACACTACTGGCGGGTCCATGAAATAGTTCACCAGCGAAACCCTTGGAGTCGCCAGAACGCCTATCTGGAAGGGAGCACTGATGGGCGAAGACACGTTGTTAACGTCATATACACTCATTTGATAGATGCCGTTAGCTGCGCCTGAGCTGATGTTAACGAGCTGCTCCAGTACTATTTTCTCCGTGGTATAGCCTGAAGTTGGTGCGGGAAATGTGACGTTTTCATAGTCTACAAAAGCTGAGTCAGGGCCATGAACATAGCTGTAGTTGAAGTAACCGGATGATCCCAGACTAATGCTGAAATTCTGCCAGTTAGCTGTAAAATATGTATCTTCAACTGTTACGAACAGGGGCACATAACTTGAGTTTGGAGAAACCTGTGCCGAGGAATTTGGAGCATACCACGTGGCAGATATAACCTTAATCACCGGAGCGGGCGGAGTCGCCGCATTTGATGCAGGGACAACCGTTGCAGCAGATGCAGTCAGCAGAAAGATTACGCCGATCAATAACAGAGTTTTTTGTCTATTCATTTATTTCACCATTTTTTCCAAATGTTACGTTTTTCATATAGAGCGCAAATATCACTGTGAGAACAAGGAAAACCATGCCCACAAGATATATGTATTCAAATGAGAGGGAGTAGGGGAAATTCTCATACACAGGCATGAATGGAAGCCCTGCTACCTTCACGTTTAACACCCCCACAAGGACAGGAAGCGTGTATGTAGTCTCAAGAACCCCACCAATTGCCGGTGCTATGGAGGTTCCGATATTCCTGAAAACTGTATTCATTCCAGTGGACACTCCTGCTTCCCCGGGAGGTGTTGATACCAGCAGGATATTAATGACGCCAACGAATATGAATGAAAGGCTGATTCCAAGTATTGTCGCATCCTCGAGTATTGATAATGTTGTCTGGCGGTTGAAGAGCAGTGCAAGATATGACAGGAAGAGAATCACAGAGCCTATGAGGATAGAAACCTTAGGGCCGCGGTTTGTTGTTATCTTTGCGGAAAGTGGCGCAAATATCATGGAAGCAAGCGCAGCAGGGAGAAGAGTAAGCCCGGATGTGATAATAGAAACCCCGAAGCCTGCCGGCTCAGGGTCCTGTAGCATTGTAGGTACTGTATAGAAGAGAAAAAACATTCCAGCCATTGCAAACATTCCGGCCATGTTGGCAAGGAAAACATTCCTTATTTTGAGGAGCTTAAGGCTCACGAAAGGCATTGAAACCTTCCTCTCCACGTATATGAATGCAACAAAAGCCAGTATTGACACCACAAAGGCTCCTATGGTTGAGGGTGAATCCCACCCCCAGTACTGTCCCTCAGACAGGCCGAGAATCAGCAGTATAACGGATCCCGCCAGGGCAGCAACGCCTCCAAAGTCAACTGTGGATTCCTGGCGTGGCGCATAGTCCTTTATTACATAGATAGAGGCAACAAAAAGGCCAAGTGCGACCGGTATGGCGGAGTGATATGACCACTGCCATCCAAAGTACTGAGTTATATACGCACCAAGAACAAGTCCTATGGCTGCACCACCAGTGAACGTTGAGCTGACTATACCCTGTGCAAGGGCAAGGTTCTCACGGGGAACCTGGTCATTCAGAAGGGCATAGGCAACGGGGAACATCCCCATACCCAAACCCTGAACCGCCCTGATGGCAATGAACTGTGGCAGCGTCTGGGCAAATCCTCCAAAGGATATTGCCAGGGTGTAAATTCCGGCAAGCAGCACGAATATCTTCTTCTTGCCATAGATATCAGCGAGTCTTCCAAATATGGCTGCGGATATTGTTCCCATGAGGATGTAGGCTGTGATAATCCAGGAAAGTTGATCATAATTGGTGTCAAAAAACTTGACCAGCACCGGAAGTGCAGGAGTAACCATTGTCTCAACATATGTGATGAGAATGCCCATTATTGACATCAGTGCAATGGTTTCCTTTGCTCTTCTGGTGAATGCCATTTATTATACCTGCCTTTGATTCATGTTATGAACTGGTATTTACATGATGCTGATTTGGTTTGTAGTTAATTATTAAGTAGTTAATAAATTTCACTACCTTTTTCTCTACCAGAGATGACGACATAGGTCTTAAATTGATAAAACCCATGGGAAAAGTGAATGATCTCAAGAAAAGTTGACGAGTTGAACCCCTGGGAATTCTTTGATATTATGAATGATGAGAATGGCAGTGTCCTTGTGGTGGATGTCAGGGAAATGGATGAATACCTTGGAGACATGGGGCATATCAGGGGTTCAGTCAATATCCCGCTCGGTGACCTTCCGAAACATCTTGGGGAGCTGAAAGGCCATGAAAAAATTGCTTTCGTTTGCAATACCGGAGACCGGAGCTATTTCGCCTGCAGATACCTCATGGATAACGGAATTGGGCAGGTCATGCACCTGAAAGGAGGAATCGTCCAGTGGCACCTTTCCGGACTGGAGGTTGAGTATGAATGATGCTATGATAAGGAACATTCAATCTCTGGGAACAACGGAAGAGCGGATGAAGATTCTTAGCGCGGTTAAAGAGACCCTGCATTCACTGGACCCTTATGGAGTTGTCAGCCGTTACCTGAGTTTCTCATCCGATGACGAAGCTCAGAAAGACGTGAGAATAATCGGTTTTGGCAAAGCCTCTGCAAGAATGATGGCTGGCGCTCTGGATGCCCTGGGTAAAAAGCCATCCTACGCCGGAATAATTATACCAAAGGGGATGGAACAGCCTGATCTTCCAGGATTCGTAGATATCTACCGGGGCAGCCATCCCATTCTGGATTCCTCCAGTGTAGAATCCACGAAAAAGATTCTGAGCAACCTGGATGGCCTCAGTGACTTCTCCAGCGTTATAGTGCTCATATCAGGTGGCGGTTCAGCTCTCTTCGAACTTCCCGTTGATGGGATAAGCGTTCAGGATTTTGCCGCTGTCTCAAGGTGTGTGATGAACTCAGGCGGAGACATTCACGAACTCAATGAGATCAGATATATGATGTCCCGGGTAAAGGGAGGAAAACTGGCGAGGTTCCTGTATCCAGCAGGCGTAACGGCACTTATAATATCGGATGTTCCGGGCGATGATGCTTCAGTAATAGCGTCAGGTCCACTGGTGCCACCAACTGTAACGGAGGAAAAACTGCGGCAAAATCTTGAAAAATTTTCCAGGGACTGTTCAGACCTGGCAAAGCTGAGTGATAAACTTGATGGCAGCATCCCTGACAGTTCTGACAGAATTTTTAGGAGGGTCCAGAACAGGATAATACTCAAGAACACTGATTTTGTAAATTCGGTTGCCAATGTGCTGAGGGAAGATGGCAGTACAGTCAAGGAGCTCATGATCCCTGTTACAGGTGATGTGGGAGAAGTGAGCAAATTTTTTGTAGATACGGCAAGATCAATATTCAAGGATATTCAAAAGCCTTTCTTTCTTGTAGCCGGCGGAGAAACAACCGTTACAGTGCATGGCAAGGGAATAGGGGGCAGAAACTGTGAGCTTTCAGTAATGGTCAGTTCACAGTTCAGCAGTGATGAGGAATTTGCATTTGCCAGTCTTGGTACTGATGGAATAGATGGTGTTAGCCCGGCAATGGGTGGCATCACAGACACAGCTTTCAGAAATGAAGTCAGTGACGGTGAAGTTCAGGCTTCCCTTGACAATAACGACACATTCACACTGCTGGACAGGCATGGCTCAGCAGTTATATCCGGTTTTACCGGTAACAATGTTTCGGATATATTCGTATGCTATTATGCCGGGAAAACAGCCGTAGCAAAAACTAGTAGCCTGAGTTAATCAGGACAGTCCCAGGGGAAAAATAAGCCGGGGATAAATGCTCTCGGCGGCTTTCCAGTGCATCAGAAGCTCTATGATCAATTATGGCGCATACTGGAGGCATTTTTCCTTCTTCATATGCCAATGTCTATCTTCCCGTTATTGTCACAAATGCTTAACAATAAGATTGAATATATGATCCCTCCCTGAAGGGTGTATTGTTGATCTACATACTTTATTCTGGAAAAGCCTCAGGAATTCTGGATACAGAGAAAAAAACTGCAAATGTCAGGGGAACAGTTCATCATCTGGACCCGGGACTTGAAGTCCTTCCAGGGGATTCCATATGGGTGGGCGGAGACAGCTATGTTGTCAAAAACCCTGGACCATATGATTTTGCAACAGCAACCAAGAGAGTTACCCAGATAATACAGCCATGGGATGCAGGCGTTATAATGTCATATTTATCCATAAGGCCGGGCTTCAGGGTGCTGGAATCCGGTACCGGAAGCGGGTCCCTATCATACCAGATCCTGAGAATTGTTGGGGAAACCGGCTCCCTTACATCCGTTGAAATAAATTCTTCATATATCAAAATGGCAAGGGAAAATGTGTCGCGGCTTGTTCCATCCGCCCTAATGAAGGTATGGACAACACTTGAGGGGGACATTTCAGAATTTCAATCCGAAGAAAAATATGATGCCTGCGTTCTAGATATCCCCGAGCCATGGGCGGCTTTGAAGAGTGTTTCCAATGTTCTGAAAACAGGAGCTATGTTATGTTTCTACTGCCCAACATTCAACCAGACTGAAAGAACAGTAAATGCTCTGGATACATACGGCCTGTTTTTTATGGATTCTTTCGAAATATTAAGCAGAAGGATGCTTGTAAGAAACAATGCCACAAGGCCTGACAATGACGTGATTGGGCACACTGCCTTTCTATCATTTGCAATGAAACTTTCAGGGTTGTCTGCGAAAGCCTGAATGTTCCTTGAATTCCTGCTGGCAAACAACAGATTGTCTGCTGTTATGTCATAATTGCCTCAAAATAGATTAGAAATAGGATGACGGCATGGATAGGTATGGAAAGGGAGCTCATATGCGAAAAATGCAACGGGACGGGTTATGTCCTGGATGGCTCCGGGAAGCAGGACGTCTGCCCCCGATGTTTCGGGCTCGGGACATATAAGACTTCGGAACCTCTCCCGCCTCTTTCCCGAAGCAAGAAAGACATAAGAAAGATGCTGATTTACACTCTGGCCGGTTTGGGAATTTATTATTCAGTATTTTTCTACTATTTTATCGAAGGATATCTCTCAGTGACAGAGGCCATCATTATTCTCATCACCGGCCACGCAGTTGCCATAACCTTCATTGTCATTTACATCCTTTTTTCATACGTATATTCCGCCTGATGCTGGCAAATTCATCATTGCCGTCCCATGGGTGATGGCAAATATTATGGAACAGCGCCTGAAAAGTTCCAATATGCTACAGGAAGTGGAATCTTGAGGTCCAGGAATATTTTTTTTAAAAGTGCCGTTTGATTTGCTGAACGCAAAAATTCCAGAGTATCTTTCATCTAGGATGAGATATAGAATCATGTGAGAAGCATTGAAAAATTTCATATTTCAGCAATCGCCAAAGAATGCCAGATGCAATACCGAAAAACTCTTAGAATCTGAAGGCGCATGAAATGTGAACAAAGAAGCCGCGTATACCACGGTTCAGAAGGGGATTGTTCACTGGCGAGCCCCAATAAGGCTTTTTTCGGTTAATAAGATGAACAGGTACAAAAAAATGTATCTAAGGTAAATCAGCATTTATAAATGCAAAATAGATAGAACATGGAATTCACATGATAAATAGCTCCAGAGACAGATTTATGCCTATTTTTAACACACTGAATCAGGTTATACTGGAGTACAGCATGAAGAATCCGTCAACAGACGACATGGATCTGCTTGAATCACTGAATTCAATAAGAATGTTTTTGAAGAAGAGAAAAACTTTGCTCAGTTCACTTGACCGCGAATTATTTGACGCTTTGGCAGGGATTACGAATCTTGGCAGTTATAGCACAAGAGATGTCATCGCTAGCCTGAACATGCTCCAGGAAAATGTGAAGCAGGCAATAGGAATCGGAAACAGTTACATTGCGGGCATCGAGAGGCAAACGTGAATTAATTAACTGTGCTTCAAAGGTTATTAACAGGGTTTTGCGGGCCATCAACTCTGTTCTTCATGAAATAGAGCTGTTCTAAAACAAGATTTTCGGTTGATGGGACCCGGTTCCAATTTCACAAGAAATATTTCAATTTATTAACATTCAGGCACTGTGCTGGTTTTTATATGAAGGCACATCAGCAAATGTGGCACAGGTGAAAAGTGAAATGTATCACGCAAGATGAAAACTGCCCTGAACGTTTCCATAATATGCAACAATCATCGATGAAATGTCAGGGTTGATTGAATATTCCTGATACTGGGGGAAAATGGTAAGATTGGTCACACTGCCCTGATCCAGGAGAGCATGATTGCTGGTCTGCCAGAGAAACATATTGCCATTCGCAATGGGGCCACTCTGGAAAATTCTGAAGTACACATCCGGTATGTATTTGAGGGGACCTTCGTAAGTTATCTCAACGGTCATTTCCTTAACATATCCTGATGAATTGTAAGAAGAAAAATTTACTGATTCGATCTTAAAGTAGCCTTCACTTTTCTGAACGCCTTCGTGATATCCCAGTGCCAGACTGCCTGCTAGAACAATAATGATGAGTACCGCAACCCACTTTTTGATGCCTGGACTTGACTTCCATGGACCTCGGGCCGCAGGTTGTTGCCTTTCATCGGCATTTCCTGGCCGAATGATCAGATCAATTGCAGGCAGGATTGAAATAATCATCCAGTAATAGAGATACTGTGGGAAGAGCCGATAATTGAAAAGAAATATCAGAATCGGAAATGCAAAGAGGGCATACTTGATTTCTCCGTATCTGATCACGTAAACCATAAAGAGCAGAATGAGCAGGTCCGCCATTATTATTGTAAAGTATATGTTTGGTAGCTGCAATATGCCGGTGAAAGCAATTTGCGGTACACCGAAACCGATGCCAATTAGTGGTGCAAACTCATTTTCCAGCATGGATGTAAACCAGTAGCCGGGATTAAGGAGAATAAAGTATCCATTGACTGCGATAAATGTAATCAAAGCCGCCAGAAGCCATTTTATCATTTCTTTAGTTCCGAATTCTCTGTATACAAAATAGAGAAAGAAGGGCAGAACTAAAACAGGCAACTGTTTTACAGATAAGGATAGGCCGAATAGCAACCCAGATATTCCGGATCTTGGTAAAGAAACATACGAAAGCATGAGCAATGAAGCCCAAAGGGCATCCGTGTCCGCAGACGCTCCCTGATATGTATAGATCAGGAGGCTCAGGAAAGGTATAAGTGCATAGGACGATACGATCCATTGCTTTGCAGACCAGGCACGATACCATATGATAATCGCCGGAATAAGGAGAATGGGCAGCATAATAGTGGCAGCTTTCACCTTCAGGAGCAATGCCGGGATAAATATCAGGAATGACAGGGCCGGATATGTAAGCCTGTCAACGTAACCACCCGTCCTCATGGGTGTGATTGGATCGAATGCACCAAAATGGAATCCGTAATAGCTGAAGGCACCCGACATCAATGAAGGATTATATGGATTCTTCCCAATGAGCAGGAGATGCGCTGCAAACATGTCGAAAACCGATTCATCTGTTGGGAATGATGGTGCATAGCTGTAGTACAGGTAAAGTATGAAACCAACAGCTGCCAGCAGCAAGAGAAAAAACAGCAATGGAATGGACCTTTCGCTTGACCTATTTTTCAGATCACTCCGGATCAAAAATGCGAGAACTATGACTGGCGCTGCCAGGATAGCAAGATAATAAGAGTTGAATGATTCACCGGTTGCGGCGCTGACCGGAGCCTGCGTAGCAGAAATTGCGTAGGAAATTACAGCTATTGAAACGGAGATGCCGATTAGCGTGTATCCGTAAATATGCTGTGAAAAACCACTTGTTTTAACCGCGCTGAATACGCAAAGAAAAGCCAGTATTATTGAAGACCACTCCAGGCCCCATGCTAATGGGCTTATGTTGCCAAGACTGTTCCACACAGCGTTTGTCCCAACAAAGAGAAGCCCGCAAACTCCCATATAAGAGAGACGCAGTGCGCTTTCCCTACTGACTACTGATTCCAATTCACATTCTCCTTAGTGTAACATATACACATGCTTTCCCGGCTAAACCTTGCCTTACTGATGATGTTTGTTACAGATGCGTAACTTTGACATAATGATAATGGTGCAGATATGGCACGGAATTTGAATAATCCCGTAATGAGGCTGTCATGTATTAATTAAAGTTTGATATACACACGAATTAGATAAAAAGGCAGGAAACCCGGGAATAAACCTTATTTTCATTATCCCGGCTTCCGGATTTGAACCAGAGACCTGCGGATTACGGCGGTTTTCCATGCCGTGGATTCCCTCTACAGTCCGCCGCTCTACCAACTGAGCTAAGCCGGGTTCTTCCTGATGGACTGCCATAATAAAAATTTTCGGATGATATGGCTAAAATGAAACATTAAGGAAGGCCACTAAAAGGAGGATAGCCATGTTGAGAATAGCTATCAGCATTACAACCCAGAATATCTTTACTCTTTGCTCCACAGATGATTATTATGAACAAAAATAAAAGGTTTCGTGATCACTTGTGTTGCGTTTGCGGTTCGCCAGTCTCCCTTATAATTTGCATAATCCTCGAAACCTCATCCCAGAACGTTTCTCTTATTTTCAGGTTCCTCATGCTAAAGTTATTTTTTTAGAAGGATATAAATTTTGTCAGACATTGGCATACAAGACTTCGACAGAAATTTTCCATAGAATTACCGAGCATGTGTAAAATTCTACCTTGACTGGAAAAATCTGTATTAAAAGCAAACTCCGTAATATAGACAAATGACGATTTTCAATTGAGAATTAACTTCTAAAAAAATAGTGAAGGAAAATGCTGTGAAATAAGGAAATTCATGCCATGTCCATCAACTCCGGTGAAATTTCAAAATTGTCTGACAGCATGATCCATGAAGATGTGTTGGGAATAAACAATAATAGCATAAAATATAATATAACATATTTAATTAAAATATTTGTCCGACAATGTTAAATGCGCATTGAATACAAAATCTATATATACGAATGAAAATATACATTCATATTACGAAATACGGAAGGTGATGTATTGGAAATAGCTGAATTTTCATCAAAGAAGAGGACCGCAATCAGTTCTGATGAAATAATGTTCAATCTTGATGACTGGCATCTGGAAGCAAATTTCAGTATCATGGGATCAAGCAAGATCATCCATCAGTTTGACTATGCTCTTGTTTCAGAGAACAATGGTTCTGAAATCATTCCAATTTCACTTTTGTCAGGGACAAAACAGGAAAGGATGGAGGCCATAGTCCTCCTCCATCTCCGCGCCAAAGACCTATCAATGAGCAGGAAATTTGCCATATCCGGTACGACCTTAACTCCATATGAGAATTTTCTTTCTGGAATGTTTTCAGTGCCTGTAGTTAGGGCGGTGGTCCTGTCAAATGATGACAAAACCGTTAGAATATCATTCGAAGGAGTAAACAGCAAGAGTTCAATGATGGCCGAAACCATAAAACCTGTGGAAGCTAAGCCGCATCACGAAGAAATTGAAACTGAACCCTCAATCAGGGATGACGTGGCAATGAGGCACCGGAGGGACCACACCATGATTATGCATGACATTCTCTCACTTGCAAGAACCTATGGTGATCTTGGCATTACCAAAATAATATACAAGTGCAACTTGAATTACAGATCTGCTCTACGTGCCGTCAATGAGCTTCTGGAGAACAGGCTTCTGGAAGTATCCGACAATAGCGGCGCAAAACAGAAATATAAGATAACAACCGATGGCCTGTCAATGCTGGAAGAGATCAGGCATTTTACATTTGCCAGGGATTGATCTCCCGGTTATTTTTCGCGAACAGACTCGTACAGTGTGAAAATATTTTAAGTATGAGCCACCTTTACCTTTTCTAGATGAATTTAATCCTCTACCTGATTCCCACAGCCGTTCTCATTGCAACAGTGCTCGTTTCAATGGCTGTAAAAAAGGGCTTCAGGGATTATGTTACGGAACTTGAGTCCAAGGTGGATGAACTCGAGAGCATTTTGAATCTATCCTTCATGCGTGAACTCCTTAATTTTTTTGTTTCCAGCAATGCCAGTCAGGCTGCTGAGAAACTTGTAAATTCAGCTGAACAGGGGGAAAGTGGCGTCGTGGAATCCGTGACAGGAGCGGCTCGCAGGACCGGCGATGATATCGAAAAACTATACGGATCAATGAAAAAGGCAATTCAGCCATCAATAGACCTTGAAAGAGTGCGGTTTGTTTCCGGGCTGATTCATACGCTCGTCATGATATACGGAATCTCAATAGCAGCAGTAATGTACATACTTATTTCCGTATCAGGAATGTCGCAGAGCCTTACGGAGACGAGGACTTTACTGGGTGCGTTCTTCGGAGTGACCATAATATTCAGCATATTTGTCATCGTGATTATTGCAGATCTGTCAAGATATTCTGGAAGAATCAGGGCAGCCATGAAAAAACTTTCCGGTAGCAATGCAAATATGGACCAGTAATCGAAGCGATCAATACCATTATTGTAGCTAAAATTTCGGACGGGGCATCTACTCTAAGGGAAAATAAACCTCCAAAAGAATTAATAATAAAAGAAAAATATGGAAAATAAAGAGATTAAAGTGTCAATAAAAGGTGTTAAAAGCCATTTTGCAGGCCAAATTGAAAATGGGGAGATATGCCACGCAGTTTCGGGATTTATTGAACATTCATCCCTTTCTATGAGTTGCTATGGAATGGTGGTGCCGTGACAGTAAGAAGAGTTATCCTTGACGTTGACAAGGCGCTGAACCGCCCCTCACTTCTGGAACTTGCATCAGCAATAGAGAAGGTTCCAGGGGTTGAAGCCGTCAACGTCAGTGTTACTGAAATGGATATGGAAACCATGGGAACCATAATCACGGTTGAAGGTAATGGGATTGATTTTTCTGAACTGATAAATTCCATTGAAGAAACAGGATCTGTGATTCATTCCGTTGACGAGATTGCGGTTGGCAAAAGAATAGTAGAAAGCATAAGAAGAGATGAATAACTCAAATATAATCTTCCCTCTTACACTGGGACTATCTGACGGCATTATTACAACACTTATGCTGATTTCAAGAACGGTCATAGAGGGTAATTTTTCAGGGATTGACCTGGCATTCAGGATTGCATTCGGCTCATCTTTCGTGGGCGGATTCAGCTTCTTCATAGCGGAATATTCAAAGCTGCGCGGGGAAATATCCCATAGTTCCAGGCAGTTGATGCTCCGTTCTCCCAGCTACCTGGTGAAGAGCAGGATAGGAAAGGACATCCTTGTGGAATCTGTTGCGGGCACGGGCGCATCAATATTAAGCGGCTTTGTTGGCGCCATGCTGCCACTCTCGCTGGCAATTCTATTTCCTACACGGGGATTGATAGCCATATATCTTGCAGATGGGGCAATGGCGCTTCTTGGAGCAGGCATAGCCAAATCTGTAAATGGAAATTACATTTTCTGGATAATAACGATGTTTGTGCTGGGGATAGCGGTTACGGTGCTTGGCAACTTTCTCAATCTGGTATCCTGATACACCACACGATGCGCTGAATATATCCGTTTCCTGTTGACGCCTGCATATCAGTGGGCTTTTCCTTCCGGCACAGCAGATTGCCCTGGAGGAGAATACTTTCCCGTAACAACAGGTATGGGTGTGCCGCATGAGGGGCATTTTCCATCTTCTGTGAGGTGAACTGAGATGGTCTTCATGGCATCCCTCCGGATGATCAGTTCTCCACAGCTGGGGCAATAGGTATTCTGCTGATCGATGCCAGGCACATTTCCTATGTACACGAATTTCAGCCCCATTTCCTTGGCCTTTCTGTAATGATTCATCAGCGTTTCAACGGGGGTTGACGGGACGGTCATCTTATAGTCAGGGTGATACCTGAGGAAACTCAGTGGAACTGCGTCACCCAGAATATCCATCAACTTCCGAATCATATGCTCAGCTTTCTCAAGATCATCACCCACCTCCGGAATAACAAGGTCGGTAACTTCCAGATGAACACCTGCATCCCTGAAAAGGCGAATGGTGTCGAATATGAATCCCGGGTCTGGAACCGACATGAACTTTCTGTAAAATTCAACAGAAGCATTGCCCTTGAAATCGACAGTGGCAAAGTCCAGAAACTCAGAAATCATCTCAATGGATTCCGGTGTTTCATAGCCGTTTGTTACATATATGTTGAAAAGGCCATACTTGTGGGCTATGATTCCAACATCGTGCGCAAACTCAGTAAATATGGTGGGTTCATTGTACGTATACGCTATTCCGGCACAGCCCCTCCTCACAGCATCCCTCACTATTTCCTCAGGCCCCATTTCTATGCCGGCCATTTCTCTCCTCTGGCTCATGTCATAGTTCTGGCAGAATTTGCATGCAAAATCACAGCCTGATGTTCCGAAGGAATAGATTCTTGAATTTGGATATGCATGGAGTACAGGTTTCTTCTCTATGGGATCAATGTTTATGGCGTAGGGAAGGCCATATACATCCAGAAACAGGTCATTGCCACGGAATGTCCTAACTCCGCAGAATCCGGTCTGGCCCTGGTGGAGTCGGCAATATCTCCTGCAGGCAGTGCACGTGATTGTCCCATCAGAATTTTTTGTGTAAAGGACTGCAACTTTCGCTCATATCGCCTCCATTATTCAATATATGCCGCAATTGCTGAATAGCCAACAACGCTGTAACTTTCTCCAGATGTTTCATAGGATGTGGAATAATTAAGCACTTGCATCTTGCCGCCAAGTTCCCCTGTAACTGACATAAGGGTTGCAATTGCCCCATAGCCGCATGCAGTTATGACATTCTGTTCAAGCGTTCTGTAGAACCTGTGCAGATCAAGGGATTCAACTGCATCCAGGAGCATTCTGTCCTTACGTCTGGCAGTTTCCAGAGGCTCATAGTGGGTCAGATCAGAAGATGCTATGATCAGAGGTAGCTTTTTCATGGACATGAGCCCATGGGAAAGGTATGCTGCCATTTCCATCCTCTGATCTCCCATTATGATGGGCACAAAGGTGAACTCAGCATCAAATAGGTACTGCAGAAAAGGAAGTTGAACCTCCACTGAATGCTCCTTTCGGTGAGCTTTTTCGTCCAGTTTTGATCCACGCGCCCTTTCCATTATCTCCTCAGCCATAACTGCGTCCACAGGACTCCGGCCAAGTGGTGTTATCCATTCGCCTCCGGGGTAAATTGATGTCTCTGGAGGATAAGAAGAATGATTCGGGCCAATGATGACATATTCCCTTTTAGTGGAATTTTTAACCAGGGAATATGCATGGGCCGCAGTCTGGCCAGAATAAATATAGCCTGCATGCGGTACAACAACGCCAATCAGCTTTTCCGGATTGATAGAAACCTGTGTATTAACCAGGGACAGCATAGTGCTTATGACATCCTGCAATTCCTTTGGATCTGAAGGGTAAAAGGCACCACTTACCGACGGGGGACGATCATCCTGCATGATTCATAAATAAGCAATACGGGCTTTTAAGGATTGGTCTCACCGTGATTTTGCAAAATTTACGCTGAATGTTAATTTGATAGCACTTCAATGGCAAGAGTTTGCCAATCGGTAAAGTAGATTAAACTAATCCGCATGTGATTTCATGAACATGCAGGGCGATGCACCGGAAGAGTTTCTTGAAAATCTCAGTGAGGTTGACGGGGTAAAACTTAGAGATATAGCCCT
This sequence comes from Thermoplasmata archaeon, assembly GCA_021799185.1. Classification (GTDB taxonomy): domain Archaea; phylum Thermoplasmatota; class Thermoplasmata; order Thermoplasmatales; family Thermoplasmataceae; genus UBA509. The sequence continues at coordinate 12,532 of JAJZAW010000002.1, read as the reverse complement.
AACCGCGATTCGGTCAAATCTCTCTGGCATGGCTTATCATCCGCGCATAGATGACCCCGTTCTGAAGAAGAAGGCAGGCGTATTTGTGACGCTGAAAAACCGTGGAGAGCTGAGGGGCTGCATTGGCTACATTTATCCAACCTTTGAAATGTGGGACGCAACTAGGAGGGCAGCTGTGCTTGCTGCTTCCGAAGACCCCAGATTCAGGTCTGTTTCGAAATCGGAACTGGAGAACATTGAGGTGGAAATCACCGTTCTGGGCCCCATTGAGCCAATGAAGGCCAAAGATATCCAGAATTTGAAGATTGGCAGTGAAGGCCTCATGGTTGTCAGCCCCGTAGCTTCAGGCGTGCTGCTGCCGCAGGTTGCAACAGAAAATGGCTTTGGCCCTCTGGAATTTCTCGAAGCCACCTGCGAAAAGGCAGGGCTGAGCCCGAACGCCTGGAAAGATCCTTCGGTGTCGGTTTATAAATTCTCTGCAGTGGTGCTTTAACTTCACTTCAGTGGATCAGGCTGCAACCATCAATGCATATATGCCAGCGCCGATTCTGAGTTTGTCCAGAATTATTTATTATATCCCTTTCCCTTTCCACACAGTATGAGGAATAAGACAGTCATAGTGACAGGTGGCGCCGGCTTCATTGGCACAAACCTTGTTGAAAAGCTGGTAAACGATAATGAGGTCATAGTTATTGACAACCTTCACACCGGGTCCAACCAGAATCTTAAGGAGTTCGAATCCGAGAACCTGAAGGTTATAAACGATGATGCCAGATCAATTTCAAGGCTGGATGTGGATGCTGATGCCGTATTTCACCTGGGTTTCTACTCTGCTTCCCCCATGTACAGGGAAAATCCGATGCTTGTATCCGAGGTCGTTGCCGGAATGACAGCGGTGCTAGAATATGCAAAGGATCATGGTTCAACTGTGGTTTTCTCATCCACCTCATCAATCTATAATGGTGTAAAGCCACCACACAGGGAAGACATAATTCCTGAAGTAACAGATCTGTATACGGAAGGGAGAATTGCCTCAGAAAGGCTGGGGCTCCTTTACCAGAAACTTTACGGGGTTAATGTTTCAGCAATGCGTTTCTTTTCAGTGTACGGATATCACGAACAGTCCAAGGGCGGCTATGCCAATCTTGCAACCCAGTTTCTCTGGGCGATGAAGAAGGACAAGGCACCTGTCATCTATGGCGACGGCGAGCAGAGAAGGGATTTCATATTTGCGGGTGACGTTGCTGATGCCCTTGTCAAGGCATCCGATGTGAAGGGATTTGAAATATTCAACGTGGGCTACGGAAAGAATTACAGCCTCAATGAGCTGGTGGGCAAGCTGAACAGTATGCTTGGAAAGAACATCAAGCCCGAGTACATACCCATGCCTGTGAAGAATTATGTCATGGAGACACTTGCGGATACTACAAAGATGAAGAATAAACTTGGATTCACACCAAAGATTGGCCTTGATCAGGGTCTGGAACTCATTAACCGTTACTACAGATGAATTCCGGGTGATTAAGTGACCGAGTTTGGAACTCCTGACCACAGCTTGAAAAGAAGAATGATAATGTCAAGGACGCCTCTCCGTATCACCTTCGTGGGAGGTGGAACGGACATACCGTCGTATTACCGCATCCACGGGCCCGGAGCTGTTGTGTCTGCATCCATAAACAAGTACATTTACGTTATTGTGAACAAGAAGTTCGATTCCAGAATCAGGGTCAGCTATTCGGTCACGGAAATCGTGGATCATGTGGATCAGATAAAGCATCCTACAGTTCGTGAGGCACTGAAACTTCTGAACATTGATGGCGGCATTGAAATAGTGAGCATTTCTGACATACCATCAAGGGGCACAGGGCTGGGATCAAGCAGCACATTCATAGTGGGCCTCCTCAATGCACTTCATGCATACTTGGGAGAACATGCGTCGCCAAAGCAGCTTGCCGAGGAAGCTGTAAAAATTGAAAGGGAGATCATGGGTGAACCTGGAGGAAAACAGGATCAGTATATGGCAGCCTATGGGGGCATACAGCTCATGGAGTTCTATCCAGATGAACGTGTTGAGGTCAGGCCAGTCATAATGAGCGAGGAAAGCAGGAAAAAGCTTGAAAAATCCCTGCTTCTCTTCTACACAGGCAGGGAACGGAGTTCAACTGATATACATAGGAACCAGGCCAAGGGCGTTGAGATGAAGGTCTCCAGTTATGACAGGATGAAGGATATTGCGTACAGGGCGTTCCAGGCTATGTCCTCAGGTAACATTGATGATGTTGGGAGCCTCATGCACATAAACTGGATGGAGAAAAAATCTCTGGCCTCCGGGATTACTGATACATGGATTGATTCTCTCTACGGTTCTGCCATGGAAAATGGGGCCAGTGGAGGAAAGATGATTGGAGCCGGAGGTGGCGGATTCCTCCTGATTTATTCCGATGAAGGAAAACATGAAAACATATGTAGAGCCCTGGAACCGCTTAAGCGCGAGGACTTCCGCATAGAATACCAGGGAAGCCGGATAGTCTTTGTGGGCGATTAATTTATCCCCATATAGCCTATAGTTCTGGCAATGAAAAGATGCTGATCAATAGCAGCTTCTGGCTAAGGCATTGGTCATGATACTGTCATTTTTTCGGTATATTTCAACACATTCATAAGCCAAATGGCAATGAGCCTGCATGGACTGGCAGGGACACAACTATGGTCATATGCACAGGTGGAGGTCTTCATTTCTTGACGCTGACAGGATTTTGAAGTCTTTAAATCCTGGCCCTGAGGATATTGTCATAGACCTGGGCAGCGGCGACGGCATATTTTCACTTAAGCTTGCAGCCATGGTCAGGGATGTCTATGCAATAGACGTCAACGAAAGCGGGCACATGGCCGTGGAGCAGGCTGCCGCAAAGGAGGGCTATAAAAATGTGCATCCAGTGCTGGCTGATGTCTGCAAGGGGATTCCTGTCAGCGGCTTCAATTCGGTGTTGATGGTCACGAGTTTTCACGATTTCCAGTGTCGCGATGACCTTCTTGAGGAAATCAGAAAAAAATCATCTGGAAACCTGAAAATAGCAATAGTAGAGTTCAAGAAAGATGATGCAAGCCCTGGGCCACCAGTCAGAATAAGAATATCAAGGGAAGAGCTTGACCGTATATTTTCAAACCACGGATTAAAATCTGTCTATTATGATGAAATGGGGCCACTCTATATAAACAGGTATGAGCTTTTTAAGTAATGCAGAAACTGAAGTGCAATCAGAAATACCACTGGGAAACGCTGGATGCCCGAACAAAAGTTACCCCGAAGAGATTTTTCTGACCGACCGTGCCGTGAACAAGCACATTCTCTCCAACTGCTGGAAGAGTGCCATTCCATATAACAAGCACGGAATTGTTTCCCTGGTGGAGTTCAAATCCGCTGAAGGAAAGTAAGGATATTCTTCCCGATACATTTCCATAAAGATAGACCGTGCTATCAGGTTTCAGGTCCTTTATGTTGGCAGAGACGGCGTATGGAAACACGCCATATGCCACCACCGCGATCACAATCACCGCAGTGACAGCCAGCACCACATTGCGCATACCATGTGCTGGTTTCATTGTGGCCCATATTCACTCATAATAAAAAGATTTCTTGTAAGGTAAATCAGATCTCTTCAAGCATCCCTGTAAGCTCATCCTCGTATTTTCTTGCAACTCCAGGATCTGCAGATAAATAATCTCCAGATTGCCTGGAGACTCTGGCGAGCATCAGCTCGGTTGCACCATTCCGTTCTGTAATGACAATTTTGCATGGGAGAAATAGGCCATATTCCTCATTCATTCCAATCATTTCACGGGCAGCTGCAGGTTTGCACACCTCAAGTATATAATATGGGTGAAATTCATCGGAAAAATTCTTTTTCATTATTTCCTGCATGTCCACATATGAAAGAAGAACAAAACCGATTTCCTTAACCTTGGATGAAATTTTTAAAAAGCACTTGTCGGCGCTCATTTTCACTGTACGGTGGTAACTGTATTCGCTCATTATTCTGTATTCACTCATGGAATTAATAATTTGATAGAGGATTAATCCTTTGAGAAGGACTCTATTGCATCATGAACCAGTGACATATGCATAAGAGCCGGCGCCCCTCCCATGAGAACCGCAACATAGGATGCCTCAATGATTTCGTCAACCGTTGCACCCATGTCAAGTGCCATCTTTGTATGATATGTTATGCACCATTCGCACGTACCTGTGAGTGAAGTTGCTATGGCAATGAGTTCCTTGGTCTTTGAACTCAGGCTTCCCGGGGCGATTACAGCCTTGTTGAAATCCACAAATGCTTTCTGGATCTGCGGTTTGATGTTTCCTGCATATCCCATTGTTTCAGATACCTGTTTTAACAGTTCTATGGAGCCCATAATGTTTCCATACCCCAATTTGTATTCTGATTTAGGCTTTGGTATAGGTGCAAAAATTTGGAATAATGGGCATCACATAAAAATTAAGCAAACAAGTTTGATAATTTCGCTGAGTAATTTCATGCACATATTCTACACACATTTATTCCATATAACTACATGTTTACATTTGCAGCGTCACGCCACTACATTACATATCATTGAAATGTTGATAATCAGTTTATATATCAATACACATATTCAATTCATTTGATAATATTCTATGTAAGTCGCAACATGAGCTACAACTATTAAATTGTTTGCATGCGAATTTTAAAAAAATTTATAACATATGGCGGCTAATGAATATCATGGACAACATATCAGATCAACCAAAACAGAGACCCAGAAGACAGAAGCTGAGAAGGGAACTTACCTTTCCACAACTGGTCATGATCGGTGTTGTGGGAGCACTTGGCAATGGGGCCTTATTTGGAACCATTGAGATGGTGGGGTTTGCCGGACCGGGTGCCATACTTGCATTTGTCTTTGGTGCCTTCATTTATTCGCTGGTAGGCTTCACATACATGGAGCTGAGCCGTGTTTACCCTGAAGCTGGCGGCCCGACAAGGTATTCCATATACACGCACGGCAGGTGGACAAACATCATCAATGCGTTCTCAGACCTTGTGTGGTATATTTTCATACCACCCATCGAGGTTGTGGCAATCCTTTATGGGATGGATTACTTTTTCAAGGATGCTTTCATAAATGCGCTGGGGCATCCCACAACAATAGGTGTGCTTCTGGGAGCAGCGCTGCTGCTGGCATTTGTGCCCTTCAATTACTTTGGCATAAAAAGGTTCGGGAACTCAACCCTGAAAATAGGGATAGTCAAGTTATTCTTCTATCTCTCACTGGTCATCGGCCTTATTGGTGCAGTATTCAATTACCAGAATCTGTATGCTTACGGTTTCCTCCCATATGGGGGAGTATCGGTCCTGGGCATCATGCCATTTGCCATGTACGATTTTGGTTCAATCAGGGTTATACCGGATCTTGCAGAGGAAACAAAACTCAAGGAGAAGATTCCCAAGGCAATTATATTGACTGTTGTGGTGGAATCGCTGATTTACATATCCATTGCTTTCGCCGTGCTCATGGGTTTTCACTGGAGCACATTCAACATTTCTCCTGGAAACTTTCTGGGGCTTTATAACGCTGTGGCTGACAAAACAAATCCATTCTTTACCTTTGCCGGGAACACGAATATACTGTATATACTCATAGCCGCGCTCATTACTGGACTCCTGACCCCATTTGTCACCGGTTACATTTATCTTGGCAGCGGGACAAGGGTTCTGTTCGCAATGGGGCGTTCAGGGTTCATCAGCAAAAAGCTCAAGAAAATAGATTTGAAACACGCCGTTCCAATATGGTCTCTCATAATATTTGCAGTGCTCGGTGCAATACTGGTCCTTGTTACTGCGCCTGATCCTTCCATTTATACGTTCATAGATGATGCCACGGCTGCTGGATACCTGGGGCTTGTGGTCAACCCCATTGCACTTATGGTAACCCGCAGGCAGGGAGTTACCCGCCCGGAACAGATGGTGCGGGGAATGAAGGTGCTCGCACCGCTTTCCGTTGGCCTGAGTTCACTTATTGTTTTCTGGACCGGGTGGCCCTCTGAACCATATGCAGTACTGCTTGTTGCAGCCGCATCTGTAGTATTCGGCGCCATGGGAAAGGTAAAGATCGGCGCCAAGAACGCCATCTGGTACGTTGCGTATATAGCCTATATGACACTAATGACACTCATAGGTTCAGATGGTTTCGTGGGGCCAAGGGTTTCTTTTCTGGGCTATAACGGGCCAATTGGAAGCATGATTCCATTCGTTTGGGGAACACTGATTGTCATGGTTGTTTCAATCGCCGTATTCTATCCTTGGGGAGTGCTTTCCGGATTTAAGGAACAGTTCAGCCATCGTGAATGGACTGATCCCTACATAGAGCAGCGTGCAGACGACCAAATTCAATAAATTTCTCTAAACAAATATTTTTCAATGCAATCCTGATAATGTATTATGTTTGAACGCCTCAGGGCTGGATGGAGACTTGCCCGATCAGTCAGGAAGGCTGTTTCCCGTGACAGGGGCCTATTTATTTATCCCGTTTTCTCAGGACTGGTTTCCTTCGCTGTCTTTGCCATCATATTCGGGACGCTTCTTCTTTCTGTTCCTGTAAGTTCAGGAAATATTGATGTTATCATTTTTGCAGCCATAGTTCTTGTCTACATCCTCACGGGATTTTTCTCAACTCTCATACTTCTGGCCTTGCTAATAGCATTCCGTGCATCAGTTTCAGGCTCGCCCATATGGTTCAGGAAAGCTCTGTCAGAGGCGTGGGGATACAGAAAGCAGGCAATGGAATGGTCTCTCTTCTATACAGTAGTCATTATGCTTCTCAGGCTAATAGAATCAAGATTCAGGGGAGTTGGTCAGATGGTGATCGGCACCATGGGTGCATTCGCCATTGCCGTTGCCACTTTTTTTGCAGTCCCGGCCATACTGGATTACAAATGTACACCCATTGAAGCGGTGCAGCACAGTGTCTCAACCATAAGGAGAAATTTCGGCGAAACATTCGGTGGTGTTGCCTATGTGGATCTGTATACAATATGCATTGTTCTGGCAGGCTTTGCTGCCTTCATAGCGGGTATTGTTCTGATTTCATTTCTGCCTGCACTGGCGGCCGTTTCCATAATAATTCTTGGCGCTGCAGTGATTGCCTTCGGACTGATTCTGAACTACACCTACCTGAACGTTCTGAAGCTTATTCTGTTTGACTATGTTGGAGGAAAGGGTCTGCCGGCGGGATTTAACCCTGACGACATAAATTCTGCAGTGAAGAAACGCGGTTCAGGGAATATCATATGAGCATTCCACCGCTTCGTGTGATGATATCATTTGGCGATGATACCCTTAATTTACAGTGAAAAAAGCCGAGATTCTGCCTTTTTCCTGCAGCACGTTCAGTGCAAAGTTTTTAGTATAATAGTACGAATGACAGAAACATGGTTGACTACGGTTCCCTGAAGGATGAGATTGGGAAAGCTGATAGATTCAACCGTATCCTGCTTCTGTCCAATGAGGTAAAGAGGCTCAAGGACAAGATTCCCTTCAGCATCTACAAGGATCTCGAAAGCAAGGCCAACGAAAAGCTTCACACATTCGACTACCCGTTCTGTGACAGGGCGCAGATAAGAATAATCTATTCAAACGGCCTGAGGGAAACACTTGATCCACAGGTATGCTACCGCGCCCTTCAGAAGGGGCAGAAGCTATCCGAATACATATTTTCAAATTTCGTTTCAGCAAGGGATTACCAGATACTCAACCCGAGCCTCGTTGGAACTGCTGATGCCGGTTCGCAGGAGACAGAAACGCCTCAGCTTGCGGACGAGAAGGTTGACCCGGGATCAATTGTGCTTCCCAGCAAGGGTGCAGAAATACTCATGGCGAAAATAGAGCGCCTGGAAAGAATTTATATGGAAACCATACCAAAAATATCAAAGGATATCCGGGACATAAAGGAAACGCTGGATGTGCTGAGCAAGAAAATAGAGGCAAGAAGGTAGTCAGAAATACTGCCAGAACTTATCCTGCCAGAGATCGTATTCCTCCTGTATCTCCTTTATTTTGCATTTCCTGAATTCACTGGATTTGGACTCCCCTTCATACATGTGCATAAGTTCACTGTAAGGCAATTTTGACATTGAGTCGAACTTCTCCCTGATCTCCCTGTGAACTTCAGGGTGAAGGGTACCTGTCTTCCTTCCGCTGAATAGCACCCTGAAATATTTCTGTCCGTCAAGTGTAACATGAAAAACCCTCCAGTCAAGATCAAAATCCCTGAGGAAATAATTTCCTGTCAGGTCTGCCAGGGCAAGAGCTACCCTTGCATCCTCACTGCCGCTGTTAAGCTGGAATGCTATTTCAACTCCCTTTTCCATAGGTTACTATGTGTATCATTGTAGAAAAGTTTTGCTGGAACTGTTCTTCACTTTCCTGCTCATGCCCTGCCCTCTCCTGATCTGGCAACGTGAATCCTGAGCTGGTTGCTGCGAGGGAATTCGACTTCCACCAGTCGCCTGATCTCTCCTTTCAGTTCCGCGCTGCTCACAGTAATGGTACCGCTGGCAAATCCATGCTCAACAATGCTGTATGTATCCTCTCCGTTTCTGGTGAACTGGATCCACCTGTCCCGCTTGAAACTCTCCACCTTGAGCGTGTCACCAACCCCTATCTGCTTTACCCTCTGCTCCACGACCTTCCCTGCGCTTCTGGCGCTGATCCAGTAGCTCCCGGACATTTTCACTTATTATGCCTTCAATATAAATAAGCATTCCAGTGATTATCCATCATGCCGGGGAAAGAAAAACACATTTGGAAGGAAATTGCACTGATAGCCTTTTACTCAATCAATATGATCACGTTTCAGAAATCACGAACCAAGGCAAATCAAATTTGCAGTGAACCGTCAAATTGAAATATGGACATACATATATTTTTTTATGGGGAAATTGACCGGATACATTCTTGGCGTTACTGCTGCCGTGGTACTGGGCTATTATTCCCTTTCAGCTTACTATTCTGCACTGCTTCACTGGCTCACACCATATTTCGGGTCAGGCCTGGTAATTGTCATGGGGCTCATGTTCCTCTTCATGGGCGACCCGCTTCACTGGCCCGTACTCATTGGAGCCTGGGTACTTCTTGGCATCATAGTTGGAATAGGTTCGCGAAAAGGCCGCAAAGCTGTTGGTGCTGCCATAGCAGTGTATGTCACAGTATCTGGCATAATGGGGCTTGCCCTTGCGTCATTATTCATCTCATTTGGCGGAGCAGGCAGTTTCAGCCTCACCGGTGGCACCGGGCTGATCCAGTCCCTTTCTTCTGGATCACTGGCACCGCCCCAGGGAACCAACCTGTACAGTATCCTGACTGAGCCAATTATAGGCCGGTTTGTATCTGCCATATCTGTCATATCAGGTTCACTTTCTCCCGGGGGCCTCAGCATTAATCCCTCCGTTGTGACTCAGGGACTTCCTGGCGGTGGATCTATATACCATGTTGTTGAAAGGGTGTTCCTCCTCTTTATTCCATACATAATTGCTAATTTCGTCCTGTTTGTGGTTGTTTCAGGCATTGTAGGGAAGTATGCAAACCGGATACTGGACCCATCATGGGGGAAGGGAAAGAAGAAAAAAGCCTCTGGCACAGTTATTGTAGTTGTAGTTGTAGCAGCGCTTTTGGTTGCATCCCTGGTGCCCGTGCTCCAGGGCGGCGATGGGTCTTACCATGCCCGGTATGCTGCTCCTGACAGCACCGGGAAAATGTCAATGCTTCTTGGCAGTGCATCCCCCTTATTCATGTCTCCGCTCCCCTCACACTACATCTCCGGCATTAACTCAGATTCACAGGCACAGCTGAATCTTTCAAATATTTCCGGGATAAATTATGCAGCCGGCGTGGTTGGTGCTTACGGTGATACGTATAATGTTTATGGCTACCTTCAGAAGACAAATTCAACCACATTTCCTGGCTGGGCCGGGGACGCCCAGAGAAATTCCTCAATTTTTACCATGATTGCAGTTTCCGCAAATCTGACAGATCTTGCCGGGGCATTAGAATCAGATAACCTTTTCGGTCTTTCCCAGTCATTTTCCACCTCATCAGGAATAGGCGGTGAATTCAACAGGTATCTGAATCTGATTCCACCTGTAACCATAGTGGAAGATTTCCCCGGTTCCTACAACAGTACTGTGGCGGTGGCAACCCGTGAAGCATCATCAATATCATCATTCCTGAATGATTCAGGGGTTAGCCTACTTGCCTCTTTTACCCTTCCCGGAAACTTCATCTCAAATGTTTCGACAAATGCCACTCTTTATCTTTACGGTGCAGGTTCAGCAAATGCCCGCACAAGTTACGATCTTCTCAGAAGCATTTCTCCATACATTCCGTCCACCGGTTCCTTTCCCATGTTCATGAACGGCCTGAAAAGCGGATATCTTGTGCCGGGCGCTAACCCTAACTCTACAGAAAGCTCGCTATTTGTTTCGGGCTATGTGAATTCTACAGAGGTGGCCCATCTGATTTCAGGAAGCGTTGGAATCGGAAATGCAAGCAAACTTCTCGGGTCAAGCATTGTTTTTGCCGGGGGCATATTCCAGAAGGGAAATGTATTTCATTCCCCTCCATACAGGCAGATCATAAATGCCGCTGAGATAATGGGATCCAACACTACCATGACATTCCCGTCCAATTCAACAGTTTATGGCCTTACCTTTGCATATCCTGAAGAGAATGCCACTTCCGGGTCTCTGGATTATAATTATTCATCCTATTCCAGCTACCAGGATATTCCGGTATCAGCAATTGGCACGTCAACGCCAGACCCCATAAATTACACATCGCACATCAATACCGGCAGCCTTCGTTTTGAAACGGATGCTACATTCCCAGCAGATTTGAACATTTCTATCACCTACAGAATGTTAAATGGAACTGTTGCAATGGTTAACACCACCATATCCTCACAGAGCGCCAGCAACCTGAAAAATTTCAGCATCAGCGAATATGCCGTCATACAGGATTATCCGGGCCTTGTTACACTTGTCAGGGGAAGCGCCAACTTTTCGCAGCCATCACTTGGCTCGTCCCCTGCAGGATTCAGCTATGAGCTTAGCTTCAAAAATCCTGGGGCCTATGTGATGCCCCCTCCAATGGTATCATACGTTCTGGATGGCCATAACTTCTCCTATGCCTATACCGATCCAACCATAGTGGTTCCATATCCGGACGTATTCTCTACCATAAACAATCTTGAGTACAATTCTGCAGCAATAATTGCCTATGCAAGCGGGGCGCACATCCTGGTATACCAGTTGATTCCGGGAATCTACTTCTTTGATCTTATACCAATCGCCCTGATTCTCATTGATATTCCTCTGGAGTACCGCTGGTACAGAAAAATAATGTCTGCCAGGCGGAAGGCAGGAAGCAATCAGCCCTGAGGCTGCACCATGCAGTTGAGGGTGATTCCGGATGAAATCTTGGGGTAAAAGTAGGTGGATTTCTGGGGAAGCACACCCTCGCTTTCAATGAGCCTTAGAAGCTTCATTCTGTCCCATTCAGGCATTATAACCGAGAAATCAGCATTTCCATCATCAACCTGAGAGATCGCTTCCTTAATGTCATGGGTGTAGCGTATTCTGTCTCTGAAATCCTGCTCCTGGAAATGCATGGCGTCCCTGAATAGAAGGGCGTTCAGCATATGCACAGGAGAGAGGCAGTCCTTTGGGTTTATGAGGCAGTGGCGGGAATCAGGCCTTAAGCTGTGCCATTTCCCGTCATATATATTGAGTGGCGCCTCCGGATCAGGGCCCTCAACATTTTCAACAGTCATTTCTGGCCCGAATTCAGCAGCTATATCAGAGAATGATCTGCCAGCTCTGACGTACCGGTGAATGCCGGCAACCATGAGCCCTTCACTGGAAAGTGGCACGATGAAAGCCATGATGCTGCTCCAGAAATTCTGTGCATATCCGGTAGTTGTTTCTGCAAGCTTTCTGGTGGCCGCAAGCCGGTGGTGGCCGTCTGCAACTATTGCATCATGATTCCTGAGCAATTCCCTGATATTCGTTATGCTATGGGCATCATCAATGAAATAGATCCTGTTGTTGATCGTCGCATTATCTATGAATACAAGGTCAGGCTTTCTGTTTAATATTATGGCACGGAGGGTCTGTTCAATTCCATCAGATTCCACAGCAAGATAGATGGGTTCCAGCTGCGATGAGAGCAAACTCATGATGTGGATTCTCTCTTCAACCGGACCTGGAAATGTTCGCTCATGCGGCTTCACCTGTCCATCATCCGGGAATATTTTAACAAGGGCAATAAGGCCCGTCAGCCTGTTTGCGTGGCCGTTGCTGGTGTATGTCTGATCTGCAATTACCAGAAGCGGCTTATCCGGCTGCCTGAGCACTCCCTCAGATTTCCAGGATAAGAAAGTGTCTTTTGCCATGTCAATATGTGCAGCATCAGGCAAAGTGAGATGGGTAATGTTGTAT
>JAJZAW010000068.1 GCA_021799185.1 Thermoplasmata archaeon | reverse complement strand
GTGTTCTCTTATTTTCTGACATACTCATTTTCACCTTCCAGAGGAAATATACCCCTCCCTCTCCATGAGGCCAAGGAAATACTCATGTATTCTTGTATCTCTGGTTAGTTCAGGGTGGAACGTCATTCCAACAATATTATCCTGCCTTACCATAACTATATCTTCGCCTCTCCTGGCCATTACCCTGCTTTTTCCCGGTGATGATATGATTGGAGCCCGGATGAATACAGCCTGAAAATCTCCTATTTCGTCAATTTTAATATTCTCTATGAATGAATTTATCTGCCTTCCATAGGCATTCCTCTTTATTTCAGTGTCAAGAATTCCCATTCCGTGTACTCTTTCATCATTTGTTTCCCTTGAAATAAGGATTAGTCCGGCGCATGTGCCCATCACAGGGACGCCATCCTCCGCCATGGACTTTATCCTGTCATAAATTCCATAGCTATGGGTGAGTTTGTATATTGTGGTACTCTCCCCGCCCGGTATTATTATGCCTGAAACGCCGTCAAGATTTTCAGGTTTCCTTACCTCAACAGCATCAACATCAATTCCACCTTTTCTCCTTATTGAGCTAAGGATATCCATGTGCTCTGAAACGTCTCCCTGAAATCCCACCACTCCAATTCTTACAGGCAACCGGATCACCTGTAAAGTTCAATGTATTCGTATGGCTTAAGGTTCCCGAAACAGTATTTAACCTGTGTGAAACTCTCCTTAAGCTCTTTCATCTCAGATTTCACACGGTCAGACTGCCCCTTCTTTATAACTTCAGCCATGCTTCTTGCCACATGCCTTGCATCAGATTCAGTGAAGCCAATTCTTGTTATTTCCTGCGTTCCAACCCGTATGCCGCTTGGATTCTGAGAGTTTCTGTTGTTGTCCTCAGGAAGCAGATTCTTGTTTGCCACTATGCCGGATTTCTCCAGATTTTCTGCAACAAGTTTTCCTCCGCCAAATTTGTTCACGTTCATAACGAATGTATGCGATTCTGTAAAACCTCTTGATTCACCAAGCACATGAATGCCGTTCTCACTCAGTTCTGAAGCCATTGCCCTTGCGTTCTTTATGATCTGCCTGGCGTAATTTTCCCCGAATTCAATTGTTTCAGCAAGTGTAACCCCAAGCGCAGCCATGGCATTAAGATGGTGGTTGCTCAATGTTCCTGGAAAAACACCCCTCTGTATGCTCTTCCACATGTCATCCGTGGTATTTCCGAGAATTATCCCGTGCTGCGGGCCAGGCAGCGTTTTGTGAGTGCTCCCCGTAATTACATGGGCACCTTCACGAACAGGGTCCTGGAACTGCTTTCCGGCAATGAGGCCAAGCACATGGGCACCATCATACCACACTGTGCAGCCTGTTTCCTGGAATGCATCTGCCATCTCACGCAGTGGCGCGGGAAACAGGAAAACTGACTGGCCGAAGAGGCACACCTTTGGTTTTTCCCTTATTATGAGTTTTGAAGCCTCATCTGGAATGATGCTCATGGTTTCCGGGTCGTATGGATAATTTACGGTGTTAAGCCCGCGAAGGCCAACTGCACCGAACTTTGCTGCACTTATATGGCCGCCTCCCGAAAGATCAGGTGTGGCAATCTTATCGCCCGGCCTGAGGAGGCCATAGATTACGGACATATTGGCGTTTGTGCCGGAAACCGGGCGCGGGTCGCTCTGCTTAACATTGAAAACCCTGTTTGACAGTTCTATAACCTTATCCTCTATCTGGTCAACATAATAATTTCCCTGGTAATACCTGTGATGGGGCAACCCTTCCGCATACCTGAAACCAAGATCTGTTGTGAGCATCTCCATGGCCAGCGGGCTCATTATGTTCTCAGAAGCAATGAGGGGAATACTCTCCCTGAAAAACTTCTGATGGTCCATCGCCAATTTTCTGAGTTCCAAGGCATCTTCAAGCGCACTCATGATTACACTTCGCAGTTGAGTAGTCATTTTCACAATAAGAAATTATGCAGTGGGCAATTATTGGTATTCAACGCCGGTAGAAGAATGGAGAAATTCAATTACTGTTTAACACTGGTCATATCATGTTTGATAAGGATCTGCTTAAGGGCAAGGTAGCTCTTGTTACTGGAGGTGGAACAGGCATAGGCTTTGAGATGTGCAAAAGATTCGGCAGCCTCGGGGCATCAATATGCATCATAGGGCGCAGAGAAAACGTCCTAGAAAGGGCCACTGAAGAACTGACGCGATCCGGAGTTACTGCAGAGTACCACAGGTGTGATGTGAGGAATCCTTCTGAAATCGCTGAATCAGTGGATTATTTCATGGGGAAATTCAAGCATATAGATATTCTGGTAAACAATGCCGCAGGAAATTTTGTATCGCCTACTGAGAATCTTTCAGCACATGCTGTTGATGTCATACTTGGAATCGTGCTGCACGGCACGCTTTACATGACACTTGAACTCGGGAAGCGCTGGATCAGTTCAGGCAACCATGGGGTCGTCCTTGACATTGTAACATCATACGCGTGGACAGGATCGGGCTTTGTTGTGCCATCAGCCGCAGCCAAGGCCGGAGTCCTTGCAACGGTAAGATCACTGGCTGTTGAGTGGGCCAAATACGGAATCAGGCATGTTGCAATAGCTCCGGGCCCATTCCCCACAGAGGCCACAAAGAAAAACCTGTTTCCGCTTCCAGAAGTTGAGAAGTTGCTTACAGATAGAGTTCCAATGGGAAGAGTTGGAAATATGGATGAGATAGCAAACCTTGCTTCATATCTTGTGTCCGATCAGGCAGGTTTCATCAATGGAGAGGTTGTTACAATTGATGGAGGAGAGTGGCTGAAGGGAGCAGGCGAATTCAACAGCCTTCTTGGCCTGACAGCTGAACAGTGGAAACTCATCAGGGAGATATCTTCCAGAAAATCCTGACCAAAATTGATGAATGCAAATCTACGCCTTCAAGATCAGATTGCTGCCATAAATGCAGCAGTGCCGCCATAATATTGAGACATAATACCTCTGGTTAATGGCACTGAGCAAAAATGATTTGACACAATATCTGGAGATGATGGAAAAATGTGGAGGGAATCCCAACACTGATGCTAGTTTTCATTTTACTTCCATCTTAACATCTTCCTTAAGCCCCTTCCCCCTGGTTTCCTTCATCAAGAACACCAGCGGTATCACAATAATGAAACCGATGGCTGTGTACGCAACAGCATGCCCGAATCCAACTTCAAGGGCAAGGGCGCCAATTCCAAATATCACCGCTGCTGCAAAGAAGCGCCCCATTGATGTGACGAATGCAAACCCAGAGCCCCTGAATTCTGTGGGGTAGAGTTCCGGAAGCCATAGGGTGAACACTGCAAAATCCGCACCTCCGAGGCCAAGCAATGGAATAGCCAGAAACAGCTCCAGAAGCGATCCAGTGTAGTATACCACATCATAGATCAGGAATACACTTATCGCCATGAGCACCAGGAAAATTATTTCTGTTGCCCTCCTGCCCAGCTTCTCGGCCAGGAATGGCATTATGAGGCAACCTATCACCGTAAACAGTGATACTTCGGCACCGGCAGCAGCCACAAGGTCAATTGTTGGATAAGCCAGGTGCGGGAGCCTTGAAATTATGTTTGTAGTCACGTCCGGCACATACACGGTTCCGCCATAAAGGCCAACAATAACAGCAATCAGCACTATAGATCCAGCAATGGTTGTCCTCCGGTATTCTTTTCCGAACGCGGAAATAAAGGACTTCCTTGCTGAAATTTCAGTGGTCTTCTGAACCTTTTCCCATCTCTCAGGCTCACTGGTCCTGAATCCTAGGTAGGCCACGAATACAACAGGCAGTGCCCCAAGCATCAGCAGCCCCCTGAATCCGATATATGGAAACAGGACAAGATAAGCAATGGCAGCAAAAAAGAATCCAAAATAGTATCCCGTGTGAAACATTCCTGCACCCATGACCCTCCTGTTTTCCGGAAAAGCCTCAGCCACTGCATTTCCACCGGTGAACCATACCGATCCAATGCCCAGCCCCACTATGAATCTGAATATCATGAATTCGTAAGCATTGGTGGCTATTCCGCTCAGTATGGACCCGACGGCGAATAGAATCACGCTTATGGCCAGGGTCTTAACCCGTCCATATTTATCCGACAGGGGACCAAAAATTACAGAGGCACCCCATCCCAGAAGGAATACCGCGAAAAATGCCTCCAGGAAGAAATCCTTATAGGACAGGCTTATTCCTGTTGCCTTGAGCAGATATTCTGTGGTCACAACATTCACGAAGGCGTAAATGAAAGCGGTGAATCCGTCCAGGGTCCACCCTCCCCATGAAGTGTAAAAAATTTTCCAGTTTACGCCTTTTAATGGAATTTTTGCCGGAATTGTTTCAGCCATTCTAAAAGCTAAACACTTTAACTATAAAATTATTATCATTTCTGTACAGGAATTATTAAATGTGGACATATGCACCATGAATATTGCCCTGAATAAAGCCCAGTTATGATGCCCGGATCATGCCTAACGGACAAATATTAATGTTGAAAACAGGACATTTTTTAAGCCATGTACAGTTTCCCAGCCATGGAAGGAACGGGCCCCCTAAGCGGTTTGAAAATTCTGGATCTGACACAGGCAATGGCAGGTCCAATGGCTACAATGACCCTGGGAGATCTTGGTGCAGAAGTTGTGAAGGTGGAGCCGCTTGCCGGTGATCAGACAAGGTCCTGGGCACCGCCATACATGGAAGGGATGTCCTCATACTATCTCAGCGCAAACCGCAATAAGAAGAGCATCAGTGTAGACCTGAAGAATCCAGCAGGCCAGGAGATTCTCAGAAAACTTGCCATGGATTCAGACGTGATCATTGAAAATTTCAGGCCTGGCACCATGGAAAAGTTCGGGCTGTCATACGAGATGGCCAGAAAACTCAACCGTGGAATTATCTATTGCAGCCTGTCCGGCTATGGTCAGACAGGTCCTTCCAGGGAATGGCCTGGCTATGATCTCACGGTGCTGGCTTACAGCGGGCTTCTCAGCCTTAATGCAGAAGAAGGCAGGCCTCCCATAAAATTTGGAGTTCCCATTGCAGACATAACAGCAGGACTTTTTTCTGCGATAGCAATACTGGCAGCCCTCAGGCACAGGGATACCACAGGGGAAGGCCAGTTTATAGATATGTCCATGCTTGATGCCAATTTCTCAATACTGACGCATCAGGCAACGGGATATTTATCAACCGGAAAGAACCCCAGGCACCTAGGATCTGCTCATTCCAACATAGCTCCTTACCAGGTTTTCCCCACAGCAGACGGATACATAGCGGTTGCCGTTGGCACGGAAAAACTATGGAAAACTTTTTGCAGCGTTACAGGTCGTGACGATCTTGCAGTAAATGAATTGTTTCTCACCAATGTGGACAGGGTCCGGAACAGGGAAATGCTCGTGGAAGAAATAAACAGGACATTTAAGGGATTCGCAACGCAGGAAATATTCCGGAAATTCCTGGACTCCGGCATTCCGGCTGCGCCAATAAACAGCATCGATCAGGCTGTGAACTCACCCCAGATACTGGAAAGAAATATGCTCGTCGATATGGAAGCGCCCTATGGCAAGGTGAGGCTGCTTGGAACGCCCTTTAAAATGTCAGCAACTCCAGGTTCGGTCCGCCTGCACCCGCCAATGCTTGGCGAAAATACGAAGGATATTCTGCGTGGCCTTGGCTACAGTGATGAGAAAATATCAGATCTGGCAGAAAGAAGAATTATCAATGGAAATGCGGGTGCTGATGAAAGAAAAGAATGAGGTTCAACCATCATGTGGAATCATGCCCTGGTGCATATTGGGCCAAGATCATCATCCCTGATATATACGGTGGAACCTTCCCTGAGTTTCTCCTGTGAACGGCAGAATGCCTTCACATCATCCACGTCAAGAAGAACCAGGTAATACCGGTCAGGATACGGATCTGGAGTAGCAATGAGCTCCACGGATTCCAACACAATGCCGCTTGCCGCAGGGACCTGCTCGAAATTCTCCTTTCCGCATTTAGGGCATATTGATCTTGCAACAAGGAATCTTGTTCCGCAGTTCCTGCATCTGTTTATATTCATGATGCACCCCCATAAACTATGGCAGTGGCATTGTTGCCAAATCCGGCCATGCTGAGGGAGAAGCCCAGGTGGGCATCCTTTATCTGCCTCTTCTCTGCCTTGCCTGTTATCTGAAGATATATTTCTCCGGCCTGTGCCACCCCGCTTGCTCCAATTGGATGCCCCTTGGAGTTAAGCCCGCCGCTGGTATTGATTGGCCTGGATCCGCCAATTTCTGTCTCTCCCTTCATCACAGCCTCCCATCCATGGCCTTTCTTGAAGAATCCAGCATCTTCGCTCTCTATTATTTCCAGTATTGCAGCCATGTCATGCAGCTCCACAACATCCATGTAATTTGGAGTTAATTTAGATCTGTGGAAGGCCATTTCTGAAGATCTCCTCACGCTTCCTATGGATGTAAGGGAATCCCTGTATGAGAGTGATGACGTTCCGGAGGAGTATCCGGTACCAAGAATTTCAACATGATCCTTCCCGAAGGAATCCCTGTTCTCGTCTGAGGTCATGAGCAACGAAACAGCGCCATCACTTACAGGGCAGAATTCGAAGATGCGCAGTGGATCTGCAATTACTCGTGAAGCCATTACTTCTTCAAGAGTCACCTCTGACTGGAAATGTGCATAAGGATTCAGGGACCCGTTATGGTGATTCTTGACGGCAACGCGGGCGACGCTCTCACGTGGGGCGTCAAACTCCTTAAGGTAAGCTCTGGTCATGAATGCGGCCAGTGATGGCAGTGATATGCCGGCAGATCGCTCTTCGGAATTCAGAAGAGAGGCTATGATTCTGGTGGACTTCCTGGTGGGGTATCCTGTCATTTTTTCTGCGCCTATAACAAGGACGCTCCCTGCATTGCCGGATTTTATGAGTGAATCAGCCACCATCACAGCGCTGCCTCCACTTCCACTTGTATTGTCAATCCGCAGCGATGGCACTTCATCCATGGACAGCCTTGTAGAAATCAGGTTGTTGGCTCCGGATATATCATTGAATTCCCCCGAATATGAATTTGAAAAAACAATGAAATCAATATCTTTGCCGTATCTCCTGACAATGGGGAGAGCGGATTCGGCAGCCAGATCCAGCAACCCTTCCGGTCTCTTGCCAAAACGCGTGAAACTCACGTCTGATATTACTGACATCCCTTTCTGTACGCTAATATTATTTATTAAACTGTCCACTTTTCAGAGGCCATCGGTGATCTGCGTTCCGAATCCGGAATCTACTTCAATGGTCTGCCCAGTGATCTCAGCATTCTGCATGGCCCACATCACAGCAGATGCTATTGCGCCAGCGCTGTGCCTCCCCCGTCCCAGCAGATTCCTTACATTCGATTCGCCACAGTTTTCCTTTGATATGAATCCTGGAGCAACAGCGTTCACCCTGATTCCAAGGGGAGCAAGCTCACCGGCAAGTTCCTGCACCATGTATGTCACAGCGCCTTTCCCAGCTGCATAGCCTGCATGGCTGTTCATGTACACGTGCCTCGCAGCCGTTACTGCCGTTATTGAACCGCGGGATTCCCTTAGATGCTCTGCACTTTCCCTGGCAACATTGTAAAATGTCTGGGCGTTGTTCATCAGTGCAGACGAAAACAGATCCTGATCCACATCCTTCAGTGCGGCCTTCCTGAAAAATCCCCCAGCCGTGTGCACCACATGGTTAATCCTGCCTGCATCACGCATAATGCTGGAAAAAACCTCATGAACAGATCGGGAATCCCTGAGATCGCCTGAATAATGCCGCACGGCCAGGCTTGCGGCAATTTTATCCCCGCCTTCGCTTCTGGAAATGGTATAAACCTTGTATCCTGCACCCGACAGAGCCCTTGAAATTGCACATCCCATTCCCGGGCCAAGCCCACTCACCACAACGTTTTCCATGAACACTTCATCCTGGAGAATTTTTAACTCTTTCGCAGCGCAGAAATGAATGGCTATTTTTAAGAACTAAGTCAAATTGTCTGCAGGATGAATATAGGCGAACCAGGAACCATAGGAAACGTTTCCATAAGGAACAGGATAGTTATGGCACCCATGATCTCTAACCTTGCAGATCCTGATGGGAATACCAATGAGAATCACATTGCGTATCTTGAGGAAAGGGCAAAGGGTGGGGCAGGCCTCATAATAACAGAATATACCTATGTGGATGGCAAAAATTCACGTGGATCAAGGAACGAATCCGGCGTATACAGCTATGACTTCATACCTAAATACAGGAGGCTGACCGAGCGTATCCACATCCATGGAAGCAAGGTGTTCATGCAGCTTGTCCATGCCGGAGGAAAGGCCTTTCTTGACACAAACATGGAATCTCCAATGGCCCCATCTGCAGTGGATTATGTTGGATACACTCCAAGAGAGATGACCTCTGATGATATTGATTCCGTTATATCCTCCTTCATCAGAGCTGCCGGTTTTGCCAGAAGGGCGAATTTCGATGGAGTAGAGCTGCACGGGGCGCACGGATATCTGCTGCAGGAATTTCTCTCGCCGGCGCTGAACCTTAGGTCAGATCGGTATGGCGGATCATTTGAAAACCGC
>JAJZAW010000067.1 GCA_021799185.1 Thermoplasmata archaeon | reverse complement strand
CGATCTATAAGCGACACAATTCTCTTAAGGGAATGTTTCACGACCAGGCGCCCATGAAGGGAATTTGGCAGATAGGCGAAACTGCCAGAATTCGAAAGATTCACTGGAATTATCTTTCCTGAGGAATCATTTACGTATACAACAGATGCCTCATCAAGGGATATTGGCGATTTTCCGGAACTGCTGTTCTTATAAATAATAAAACCCGAGATGCCGGCCACAATTACGATCACCACAGCAGCTATGGCCAGAAGAGTCTTTCCATTGTGGATTTCCATCAGCACATCCCTCCGGGGAGAACAGAACGCACATTTTCCCGACGTTCAAAAAACACTCTGCAATTTCTCAATTCCATATATTTAACCTCACTTTAGTAATCAGTGAAGTTAACTTCACTATTTTAAAGTTCGCTTGGTAACATTCATAAGGGCTCAGCAATACCTGGAATGAGATGCAGGATACTAAAACGGGAGAAACAGTTAACTTTCACCAGTCTTTTTTTCAGGGCCTGTCATCTTCAGGGCCCATGCTCAACATCTTCGGGCTTTTTCCGGTTATAGTCACAATGACAATGGGGTATTCATTTGCCGTGGTGGCAATTTCAATATTTCTGGGATTTCTGTCAGTGTATACAGGATATACCTTCAGCAAGTTTATGAGGACAAACGGCGGGTACTACAGCTATGTCGGAAAATTCATGGGAAAGGGCTTGGGCATTTTCACGGCATTTATTTACTTCTTTTACAGCATCCTTGCACTGCCATCAGTTATTCTATTTCTGGTTTACTTCTCCGGATACGTGTTTCCCGGCGGCCTTCCTGGTGGGATATATGGCGAAATTATCTTATCCCTGCTCTTTGCAATGGCAATAATGGCGGTCTTCAAAAGTGGATTCAGGCAGACAATGAGGTTCATAATGATACTGTCGGCCATGGAAATAGCGGTGGTTCTTATTTTCACCTTATATGTTGCCATCTTTTTTTCAACATCTTCTGTGGCATATACACCTCCATCTCAGATTCTGGGTGCCCTTCCATTTGGAATTCTCGCCTTTGCCGGCATAGGATCATCAATATTTCTTTCAGAGGACTCCGTCAAGTGGAAAAAAACAGTCAACAGATCCATCCTGTATTCATTCCTGGCCCTTGCTCTTTTGATGGCTCTCCCTGCTGCGGCAATTTCATACAGGATGGAAACAGCCGCAGAGTTAGCTTACGCAGCCGATCCGCTCAGTCTTTTTGTGCAGTCCGGCACATTCGGCCGTATACTGGGCATGCTCATGATGATTATTGCAATGACAAGCGCGTTCAATCTGTCACTTGGATATCTCAATGCATTCCGCCATGCTGTATTAAAAATGGTATCCGATCATATTATCAGCGAAAGATATTCGCTCTTCAGCAGCAACCTCTGGATAACAGTCCTGGCAATCGCAATGCCGGTTGTGATAATCCTGGAAGCTGCTGCGGGTAGTTATAACGGTTTTGTGATTATTACCGGTGCTGTAGGGCTGGCTTTTCTTCTTGTACATTCCGTGGCTAATTCGGCCCTAATAAGGTTCTTTACAGGCAGACATGCGTACCTGCGAGCAGCGATTCCAGTATTTTCAACCATTACATTCATTTTCATAATCCTTCAGGAAACCATGATGGGAGGAATTGTTAAGTACTCAGCATATGCTGTCATATGCATGGTGATAATTTCAGCAGCCGCCGTTGCCATGAAGAAATATGTTTGGGCATCTTCCTACAGCAAAACTGGCTTTTCTGAAGCATCCGCTGAATTCATCGATAGGTCTTCAGAATACTGAGATCTGATGGTTTATTTATATTAACACAGAACCGCACAGGTATTTCCAGAGACGAATATGTCCCGGGAGGACTGGTGGGCTGGCGCCGGAAGACGCTGATACCAGTGTATTCTCCAAGCTGCAGAATCGAGATCACATCATCATCCAGAGAAAACGCGTAACGTACTGCTTCCCTGAGTATTTCAGTGCCATGCAGAAAGACATCTCCTGGAAGAACAAGCACGGGGAATTTATGAACGGCGCGCAGGCACTCAACAATGTCCTGTTCATACCCTCTTCCCCCTGACCTGATGTATTTTAGGCCTTTCCGATCACAATATGCGCACAATTCTGGAGTATTTACGCTGCAGCAGACTCTGAGGTCAGGCGTAACTGAAAGGCCGAAGGCAATAACACCCTGAATCAGCGGTGATTCATCTACCATGATCAGTGCCTTCTCCGGATTGCCCATCCGTGTCCCCAGGCCTCCAGCCATTATAATTGTGGTACCTGTCGCAGTATCAGAGCTTATATCCATTCTGACCCAGCATAATGCTTATCTATTTCTTTTTAATGTAGAACTTAGTCAGTTCAGGGGAGCTGTAAAAAGCTGAGAGGACCGTACGGTCGACCCTTAGAACCTGATCCAGGTAATGCTGGCGGAGGGAAAGAAATGAGTTATCATAGCGGATACGTAAGTGCTGGAAAGCCAATGGGTTGTTTTTTTGCCGGAGGTTGTTCTGATGGCTGTCAATAAGGGGCACAGATCTCTTATTATCTCAACAACGGCAAGTTTCTTCATGTGGGGGATAATCGGGACAATCGCTCCTCTTTCACTGTCATTCCCGTTCCTTATTTCCGTTCCGCGGCTTGTTGCCACTGAGATACTTTCCGTGGGGCCCATTTTCATAATGCTGGGGAACGTCCTTATGGGCATAGTAGCAGATCGTATAGGCAGAAAAAAGGTTTTCATCGTCACGATGATAAGTTATGGACTTGGTGTTATACTGATAACAATAGCATTCAATGTTCCTCTCCTGATTCTTGGCCTGATACTCTCTGAATTTGGAGTTGGAGGTGAGGAGCCCACAGGTCTTGCAATAATTGCAGAGGATTTTCCTGCCGAAACCAGATCGAAGTTCCTCACGCTTGTTGCGAATTTCGACAACATTGGCAGCGCTTTTATTTCTGGCATCTTTATAGTGGAATCTACTCTGGCAATTTACCTTCACCCCTATCTCACATCACTGTTTGGCTCATTCTCATCGGAGGGCGATCTGACATTCCGTTTCATCCTGCTTGTTTCCGCAGCAGTTCTTATCGCGATAATGGTTTATTCGAGGCTAACAATGCCGGAATCTTACCGGTGGCTGGAATCAAGAGGGAGAAACAGGGAAGCTGCACGTGAAAAAACTCAGCTCGGCATCATGGATTCTGAGAAAAGCGTGCCCATGGTTCCATTCAGGATTACCCTGCCCATCCTCATGACAATGGGCATATCGCAATACCTCACCTTTGGGCTCATGGCATACATAGTCGGCCCCTATGAGTTTCCATCAGAAACACCCACCCTGACATTTGTCGCTATGGTAGGCGCATCTGCTGCGGGTTTTCTTGCTATGTATCTTATAAACAGGGAACGCAGAATGTATACCGTGGCATCGTTTCTTGGAGGTACGGTAACAATGGCCATTATACTGGGCCTCGCGTCACTTCTTGGTTCCATGCTTGTATTTCTTCCCCTGCTGTTTCTTAACATGATGTTCAGCGAGTTCGCCTGGGCATCACGTACCACGCTGGAACCCGAACTTGTTCCAACCAGGATGCGATCAAGCGCAATAGGCATAATTCGGCTTGCACCAATGATTGGATATGCCCTGTCCGTTTATCTGACTGCATCGCTTAATCTATCACAGTTCCTCTATTACAATCTTGGGCTCTGGCTTCTTGGCCTTGGGTCAGCAATAGCATGGTTCCTGGTTGGCTATGAGACGAGAAATGTGAATATAGACTACAGGGTGTGACTTCCCCACCCGGGGGCTGGAGATTACTGGTCTAATGGCATTGCCCCTCTTATGCGCTCCATATACTCCTCATAAATTTTTTAATCAGTGTGCCGGCAACACTGGCATTTAAAATTAAAATGCCAGCCATACAGTTTCATGAATGTTTCTGTTACATATTGGCGCCAGTTTTTTCCATGCGGATTACTATTTTTAATCAAGATTCAGCATCGGGAGGCTCCTGATTTAACCTGTGTTTTTCCGCTTCCCTGAGGGCAAGATCCACTGCCTCAGAAGCTGATGCTGCATGAAACATTATTCCGTCATGTTTCTTTGTATGATCAATTTCAAACTCCCCTATTACGATCACAGATTTCCCCTCAGTCAGCGCAAAGGCAGCCTCAGACATTGTGCCTGTTGCCCCATCTATGGCAATCACAGCATCCGCAGCCCTGATTATGAGGAAATTTCTTGCAAAGCCTATTCCAGTTGGGAGCCTGTATGTCAAAAATCTGTTTCCAGAGGTTGTGGAATAGCCCGGCAGTATGCCTATGGTTGTACCCCCAGCTTCACTTACACCCTGTGCCACCCATTCCATGACACCGGTTAGACCGCCACAAATCACAGTTGCATGTTTCTCAGCAAGAAGATGCCCCACTTCAATTGAGATATCACGATAGTCGGGGGCAGCAGCACTTCCGCCTATTACAGCTATATTGTACACTGTTCAGGTATGGTAAACTGGTATACAATACTTGAACCACGAACCACAGTGGTTACGGAAATTTTATTTTCTATGGTGAATTTAAGGGTAATGACATTTTCTGTTGTTTCTTATGACCCTGAGGAAAGGAAATGGAGTGTTGGTGTCGCCAGCAGATACCTTTCGGTGGGTTCCATTGTTCCTTGGGCAGTGGCAGGAGTTGGTTGCATAGCCACACAATCCTATGCAAATTACACTTATGGCCCGGAAGGGTTGGAATTGCTTAGAAAGAATAACGCACCTGAGGTTGGCAAGATGCTAACTGAGGCTGATAAGGGCCGGGAGAAAAGACAGCTCGGAATAGTTGATGCAAAGGGGAATGCCTGGGCTTATACCGGAAAAGAGTGCCATGAATACGCAGGGCACATCGCCAGAAAGAACTTCTCAGTGCAGGGAAATATTCTGGCTGGGCCAGAGGTCTTGGAATCCATGGCAGAAGAAATGGAAAAGCCGGGTAAATTGGAGGACAGAATAATGAAATCACTCTTTGCCGCAGAATCTAAAGGGGGAGATAGAAGAGGAAGGCAGAGTGCCGCCATACTTGTGGTTTCGGAAGTTTCAGGCTTCACCGAGGGCACAGATCGTTATATTGACCTAAGAGTGGAAGACAGCAGAAACCCCCTCAGAGAACTCAATCGCCTTTTAGGCCTGTGGAAAGCGACATTCCTCGACAGGAATGCTGTGGATCTTTCAATTCATCAGCAGGAGATAGAGAGCCGAATAAGGCATCTGGGCTACAGAAACCTGCATGACTGGCTCAGGGATAATAGCCTTGAAAATTCGGTTGAAAATGGGAAAATAGGGCTAGTAGCCATGAGAATACTCATGGGAAATGAAAATCCGGAACTTCCATGACAACTCTTATGCTTGATATTTACAGGCACTGCACCATTATTTCATGACAGCAAGTTAATGGAAATCATTGGCAGGCAACTTGATTTTTTTCTCATGCCTCAGGCACTTGAAGCTGGTTGTGCCTTTTCCTCTGCTTCTGGCTTTGAAGCCGCTGCCTGGGGTTTTGGAACATATTCCGGGAAAGGAACCACGAGATTGATCACGACAGATTCGATTTTCTCTCTGCTCTTCAAAAGCTTCTCGATTGATATGCCCCTTTCATTTGCTTCCTGGCAGATCGCCCTGGATTCCTCGGGACCAAGAATTTTAACCCTGTCGCCTGCATAGGTACCGGGGCCGGATGCAAGATACATTATTGTGAGCCTGTGAATCTTGTCACAGTCATACAGCTTCATGATACCATGATGACATGAATAAATTAAGAACTTGCGCCTTAGAATTTCTGCCGCAAACATGGCGGATAGCATATTAAAGGCTATTTATAGCCAAAATTGGAACCTTTCTATTTTCCGTCCGGCGCCCCATGCTCCCGGGCAGTTCTGCCACGTGCTGGCTATTTCACCGGACCTTACAGCATCTACGGTCATATGAAGCTGCAATTCTGCGTTTACCTGAAATCCGCATGCAGCAACGGAAAAAGATTTCATACTATGAATCAATCATACCTGGTCAATGATACTCTCAGATGGTGACTATTCAGATCTTGTGACTTATCTGACTGGCCTTTTCAATATCAAGAAGATTAAGTCCGTTACCATAGACCGTTATACAATTTCTTATGGTTCCAGCTATATTATCGATGATCTGGACACTGCTTCCGGGCATATGACAGATGAATTTCCTGGAGACAATGAAAAAGACAGGGTCAAATCTGTTGTACTGCACGTCAGCGGAATAAACGGGCGTTCATCAAATACAGTTGAGATCGGGTGGGATTCTGTAAGGATTGAGCCTGATGTTCATCCCAGGCTTGCCAGAGATTTTATTGATCTGCTTGACAGATCGACATTCAGATATTTCTGAAATGCATGGGCAATGATGTATCTACTTACAGGAATTGTGAACGGCAGAAAAGAAGTGCTGGTCAACGAGAAGGGACGCATATACAGGTTCGCCGATGAAAAAGCCAGGCCGGCATCGGCGCTGGACGCCATAATGAAGTGGAGCGATCTGGCAAGAGCAGACAGAATTGAGAACGGGTACAGATTCACCTATGATGTGCCTGTTGTTCCTGGGAAAATGTTTCTTCCGGCAGTGAATTTCAGGAGCCATTCTGCCGAAACTTCCATGCAGGAACTGAAAGAGCCATATTTTTTCACCAAATTCAGCCATGCCCTTGTTCCGCACAACGGTAGTGTCATAAGGCCAAGATACGTTGAACGATTTGACTACGAGGGTGAGATAGGAATTATAATAGGAAAGCGTGGGAAATACATAGATGAGAAGAACGCAATGGATCACATCTTCGGCTATACAATAGTAGATGACATCAGCCTGAGGGATTACCAGAACGCCGGCAGCCCTGTCTACGGCAAGGACTGGGTCCTTGGGAAGAATGCTGATACCGCGCTGCCCATGGGGCCATGGATTGTCCCAAGAGAGGAGATGGAACCTTTCCATGCCACAATACAGACAAGAGTTAACGGCATTCTGAGGCAGGACGGCGATACTGATGATATGATTTTCGGCCCTGCGAGGTTGATTTCACGCCTCTCACGTGCCATAACACTGGAGCCAGGAGACCTGATTTCAACTGGAACGCCAGCCGGCGTAGCCGAATACGGGACAAAGGAATACCTGAAACCTGGAGATACCGTGGAAATAACAGTGAGCGGGATCGGCACCCTGAAGCACACAATAGTGGAAGACACGGCCTGAAATTTATGTACAGAAGAGAGCCGGTCATTTCCCTTTCAGCGGAATCCTTGCTTTCCGGAAATAACTGGAGAATTGGCAGAACCCACGGCGGCAGCCCGGTAGGGCTCAATCCGGAACTTCTGTCCACTCATGCCGCAGTTCTTGGAAAGACAGGGAGCGGAAAATCAAATATCCTGAGGATTATAGTTTCCAGCATCATACGCCATTCAGATGGAAGTGTAATCATTTTTGATCCGCACGGTGATCTTGCCAGGGATCTTGCCCAGAGCTTCCCGGAATCATCGGTCATTATTCCAGCCAGATCCATCAGAATAGGCGGTGAAGATCGATCCATAACCATGAACCCACTTCAGGGGGCATCTGAGAACCCGGAGTTTTTTGCCGGGTGGATAAGGGATACTTTTGCCTCAAACGGGGTTTTTTCACAGGGAACATGGGGGCCGCGGCTTGAGGTTGTGTTCTCCGCAATTCTTGGTGAGCTGATTCGAACGCAGAAGGATGTTACACTCACAGACCTTCTGGATCTGCTTCTTGATCAGAACAGGATAAGGAGATTTATGGCGCAGGCAGAGTCCCGGGAACTCTCTGCATTTCTCAGGATGCTATCCTCTGACTGGCGAGGATGGAATCAATACATTACAAGCTCAATAAACAAGATGATTCCGCTCATAACAGACAGGGGAATAAGAAATCTGGTTGCAGGAAAGCTTGATTCAACGGATTTCTCCGCCATGTTCGGGAAATCCGGCACACTCATAATACCTGAAATTTGGAAGGGCAATGTTTCCGAGGAATCCTACAGGATCACTTCAATGTTGATACTGCTGAAACTCTGGAGTATACAGATACGACGGGGGCAGCCGAGCAGGCCAGTATACGTTGTGTCTGATGAATCTCAGCTTCTTCCTGGAAACGCAATCGATCATATACTCAGGGAGGGCAGGAAATTCGGCATCAGGATCATAATGGCTACGCAGTTCCTGGGCAGGGAAAACCCTCAGCTGGAAAGCATCCTTTCCAACGTTGGCTGCGTTATATCGTTTTCACTGGGGCTCCAGGAAGCCAGAACCATAGCATCAAACTTTTTCAGCGGAACCATTGAAGAAAAGCTTCAGGATGCCCTTATGACACAGGGGCCACAGAGAGCAATCATCTGGGCAAGAAACTACCGGGGGAATCATGGCCCTCTTTCTTTTGTTCCAGATCTGTTCGTTCCTAATGTAAAAGGGGCATCGCTGGACCAATTGAGGGAGCGTTCCATTATTGATTTTGGAACTGGAATTGCTCCATCACCGGAAAAATCTGCAATAGACCTTCATCAGTACCTTGTCGACAGGGTTTCTGTATTCTTCAGGAACCACGGAATGCACATGGACACAGGAATGAAGGTCAACGGAAAAGTGCCGGATGGCGTTGTTGACACAGGCGCCTCAAGAATAATAGTTGAGATTGAGGTTTCAGATCTCTCCAATTTTTCCAGAATCGAAGAAAAGATAAGAAATTATGGCGGCAGAT
>JAJZAW010000066.1 GCA_021799185.1 Thermoplasmata archaeon | reverse complement strand
TCTCATTCTTATGATGATCCAGGACATGCTTTCCCTTTTCATTGGAATCCCGGATTTGATCAGGTACATCCGACATGGGATTCCGCTGCCATTCAAATCGGATGGCAAAACTGCAATACAGTATACCATATAATAACAATTGAACTGTCGGGTCTCCTCCGGAGAGGAGACCCTTACTCCCACATTACAAGAGCATATTATGATCAGCATCCATTAGATTAAGGTTTCTTCCGGTGATTTTCCAAAATTCAGCACGGAGTGCATGGGAGCATGACACCTGTCAACATACTTAGGTGCAAAAATTTACAGCAATTTCACAGAATTGCATGAAGCAATGCTTAAGTATTGGAAACAGGGTTGATAGAAGTAATAAATTTAGATCTATGGCAAAGAAGAGGAATAAAAATGACCCGCACATACGGGAAGCAATAGAAACCATGCTTAAGGCCGGCCAGAGCCAGCGCACCATAGCGGCATCTCTGAGGATGCGTCGAGCCACTGTGGCCACAATATTACGGCAGATACGGGAAAGCGAGTTAATGCAGAAACCGCCAAATTCGAAAGCGGGAGTCACTTCAGAACCATCCGGGAACCATGGCAGCGAATCACAATCAGACAAATCGACCAGGGTCAGCAGGAAACCGGCTAAAGAGATCACCGAGGTCCGTACAGTTAGCCGTTACGTGCAGAAAGGGAGCGAATACCTGAGCGATATGCTGCTGAGTGACCTGAAACTCAGCATGGAATCGGCCAAGGCCATTCGTGAACTTGAATTAAGGTACCGCGTGAGTGCCGAGAAGTACGGCGTAAACTGGGTTACATTTCTGAACGAAGCGATTGAATGGGGATTTCAGTCCATAGTCGAGGCCGACGCCATGCTGCAAGAATGGCGGTGACGGCAGCGGGAACGGCTCATTCAGGAGCAGGAAACCAATCAGGCATTAGAGTGGGTTATTACCGCCCATAAGGCAAGGCGTGAATCAAATAGCAGATGAGAAAACAAGACAGAATAGAATAGCGAACGAACTAAGAAAGGGCAATAGAATAGTGCACCGGCAGCAGCGGCCAAGGAAATTACACCGGCCGATGTCATAGATCAGGTCAACCAGCGGATAATGGCCGGGCCATTGTCAAGTCTTGCTGATCCGGTCAGGCACGACGAATAGAAAATGTGCTCAACAGGTTCCTGTGATCCTTGAAATAAAGGCCCAGTTTACATTCAGAAGACTTGTAAAGATGGGATGGCACATTCACACAGAGAAATGGAAATAACTTCTTCGGATACAAGCAGCATTCATCCCATGGTGTGGATATGCCACTGGTACGGGAATTTGTCATCATCACTGCCTCAGTGCATGATTCCCGAGCGGAACTCTCCGTTTCGGAGACGCCATGTTACCTGGATCGTGGATACCAGGGTGTTCCCTGTCGTGAAATAAACGGCACCACGAATCGTGCATCCAGAAACACTCCCCTGACCATGAAACAGATACGCAGGAATCTCAGGATTTCAAGGAAACGGACGTCGGGAGAACACCGTATTCAGTGATCAAGAGAGTACAGAATGGTGACCATACCCTTGTCACCATGGTGAGAAGAGCCAGGGTGAAGATGACATTCGTGAACATGGCATACAACCTTTTAACTGTTGTTCACCTGAAGAGAAGGGGGGTGATGGCGTAAGCGCTGTAAAATAAGGGAAGAACCAGGAGAAGATGCGGAAAATAGATGGAAATATGAAGAGTCTTCTGTGAAAACTGACTGAATTTGTGGGAACTTCACAGAATCAATAGAATCTTAAAAAACTGCCAGTTAAAAGAAAAGGTCTAAAAGAGAATAATGACGATCGATAACTTTGGGCAGAGTCCTGAAATAAATATTGAAGAAAGTAGATCAAGGATACTATAGAAGCACTAAATGAAAAAAAGATAAATAAATTTTTACGGGTCTGACATCACGCTTATCATTATGGGTATGCTGACAGAAGATTCTTGATATCCGTTACCCGCACCATGGGAAAGTCCAATGTAAACAGTATAATCTGCTTCACTGCTGTGGGTTAGTGATTCTCCAAATCCAGATGTTATATAGGCAAAGGCATATCCACTAAGTCCTGCACCGCCAGTCGTAGCACCATAATTTGTCGCAAACAGTGTTCCAGCGGACAATCCGCTGAGTGGTGAACCGGATGCGAACAGTGTACCTGAAAAGAGACCAGTGGCACCACTGAGGTTCGTGAGATTCAAATCTGGAGGAGCGCTTGAAGGCGTAAATGCAACATCGGATGAGATGATATGAGGTGTTTCAGCAATAAATCCAACCGTGCCTCCATTGGTTATTGTCAGGTGAACGGAGACCCAGTTTCCAGGCGCCAGATTTGTCACATTTACATAGTATATTACGTCTAGTGAATATCCCGAATATGGCACAGTTGCCAACGTAGGTGCATTCGTTGTTTCAGTTGACAGATCTGCCGCAGTTATTACTACACTGCCTGTATTGCTACCAAGCCCTCCTGAGACCGTTACGTTAGTGTTACTCACATAGCCTGAAAAGAATTCCCCAGTTTGAGATAATGATATATCCCCAGCCGTTGCAGAAACATTTGTGCTAACTGATCCTGTGAAGGCAGAAAAAGCAAGTGCACCGCTCATCGTTAGAAGAACGGGCACGATTAATAATGCTATCACTTTCTTGTTCATTGCTATCCACTCCCTTATGGATCCGAGGTTATCGTGAAAGGCACAGCATAGTTGAAACTGGACTCTGCCCAGTAGTTGTTGCTCCCTCCACCAAGTCCTACATAGACATAGTAGCTAACTGAGCTGCCCGAATCCATTGAAGTTGCTGGTACTGAAGAAACGTAGATCACGTAGCCGCTGTCTGATGACATATCTGTTGTAAATGCAGAAGCACTAGATGCTGTTGTGAAATTAGTCATTCCTGATGTGACCGTTGATGACTGAGAGCCCACTGGCGTGCCAGTCGTTATAATGAACCCTACAGATCCGTTGTTCGTTATTGTGAACTCAAACTGAGCCCAGCTTCCCGGTGCCATACCTTCAACCTCAACTGTTTGAGACTTTACGCTATTATTTGCTTGAGTGTGCAACCCTGCCCATCCCAGATCGATCGGAAGGTTGGAGTTTACATGACCTGTATAGTTTACTGGCAGTGTCATCGTTGACATGGAAGCAGTAAGCGAACCGTTTGCCGGATAGTTTCCGTAGGCCAATGTCAGAAGCGTGTTGTCCGAATAGTAACCAGTCAGAACCATATTCTGGTTGTAACTCATATAACCCGCTGTCGCGCTCACATTTGTGGTTATGGAACCAGAGAAGGCTGAGAAAGCGAGAGCCCCGCTCATCACAACCAGCACCGGCACCAAAGCCAACACTAACAATTTTTTGTTCATTTGGTTTTCACCGAAGGATGATTATCACGAAAATACTTAAAGGGCCAGAATTATATATCAGTACCATAAATATGGATAATTAATATGTATGAAAGATACATTTAGTCACACCTAGAACTTTCTTCCTTTAGGTCCAGACATGCCCTCCTTGACTATTGAGGCCACAATGATTATCATTACGGCAGCAGCTGTTACCCTGCCATAAATTAAGGGATAACCAAGGTAAGGAACATGATAGATCACAATGCCCACAAGATCCGATGAGGGAACGAGTCCGGGATCGTCCACGGGATTATTTATTCCACGGGTTCTGAAATAGATTTTTCCGTCCACATTTTTAATCTGGACCACCTCGTGCGCGTAAAGTGTGCCATTATCCCACGGAGCATGAAATTCAATTATTTCGCCCGTTTTGATCGTCTGCGCAGAGGCTGGTTTAATAATTAAGAGCGAACCAGGTACAATGACAGGATACATGCTTGGCGTTGGATCAGCTGCCACAGTGTGGGTAACGTACCCACCTACTGCCCCTGTCGCTATGATAATCACGAATGATGCAAAAACAATATCAGACAATCTGGCCTTTCTTCTTATGCGAAGCTTTTTTTTCGATTTGAGAAGTTTTCTAACCCAGATGTTTTCGCCAAAAACAAAATAGGTCAGCCAGAATAGTATAGATACCGATATAATCTCCCAAACAATATTGAATAGAGGAGAAACCTTTTCTGTGAGGCCAAGAAATGAAAATGTTGAATAAAGAAAGAAGAACAGGACAGGAGTAACAAGTTTTTTGTTCACTGAAATGTAAAGATAGGAAACATATATTGAAAATGCAAGGTCAAAACTCAGCTGATATAGAAGAATTTTAACTATCTGAATCAGCGTGTACGGGACAACTACTGGTGTAAGCACAAGAAAATATGCAGCTCCAGAAGCTATCATTCCGTAGAATATTTTCCTGCCGCCCATATCCACAAATGTTGAGAAGATGACGGGAACAAGGACAACGGAAAGTGCAAGGGAATACTCCATTGAGTTTATGAAGGCGGAACTATAGAAAACAATATTCAGGGTGTGTGAAAGAAATGCGGGCATTATGAGAAGAAATGCTAGAATGGCAAAGAGAACTGGAGCATACTGCCATTTTCTGTCTCCACGGAATTTTCTGTAATAGAGGAAGAGAACCGGCAGAGTTGAAAGCATCACGATCCATGGGCTGAATTTGAAAAGGTAGCTGGACTGCCAGAAAACAATGTACAATACCGGTATGTACCATCTTGGCTTCATTTTTTGATCTCCGAATAATATGTCTTTCCATCAATCTCAATAAATACTATATCATTGAAGATGAACACAGGTCTTTCCACAAAAGTTGCCATTCTGAACAGGTCATCCGCACTCTTTACAGGTATGGCCCCTTCCGGTGGGCCAACACTCAATTCAATGAGGTTCTCTCGGTTATCATTTTTGAATTTCTGAACAGGATCAGGCCGTGATGGCATAACCAAATATACGAAAGAGCCAAGAAGTATTGCAGCCACGAAAATCAGCGCATAAGAAATATCACGATTCAGCGGGATAATAATCTTTCCCGGAATCACAGCATTCTTGAAATACGAACCTGTCACTGGGGCATCTCCGGGTCCTGTAACAGAATCGGTGGTTCCGCCTATGGCAATGGTGAGATTTGAATCCGCAAGTCCAAGATCGCTTTTTGCCTGGGAAATTATGTTTATAGAATAGGACGAACCTGAGGTAAACCCAAGCTGATCATTGATCTCAGATCCCAAGGAAACATTGGAGGTCAGATTTATTTTCATCATAAAAGAATCCGAAAAGCCAGATGTTGCGTTAAAAACCTTATATATACTATATGATAGTTTCTCCCATGATGGGCTTGATGATACTATGTACACAGTGTAACTGTAATAGATCTGTTCACTTGATCCACGAGAATTGAAATAATTTACGTTCACATCAATAAATATATTTTTGCTAATGCTTTTATATATTACAGATGGATCTGTGAGGTTAGTATTGTTGCCATAAAGGGTGCTATTTCGCAACTGATCAACAAGAGTCATACGTGTATTTAGTGAATAAGAACCATATGCTTCACGAACATCCCTCGGACGAGGCTGAACAAGAACAACGAGAGCTACGGCAAGAATAATGATGCCCACTACTGCTAAAACCGTAGATTTACTTTTCTTACTAATTATAGACTTCATGAAGATATTGAACCAAGTGAATATCCTTTAAAATATTTTGCAGTGCAGAGTATATATCAAAAAATATAGAAAGAATAAGGGCGCAAATTTTGATATTTGGCTGGCCAGTCCTCATAGATTATGGAGAATTTCTTTATGGTGTACATAATCGAGGCATCAGGTTTCTGTAGTTACTGCTCTGTCATTGTTATGATCAGTGGTAAGGTGAACGAGGACTCCTGGTAATTGTTTCCAGAGGTCTGTGATAGAAAAATGAAGAAGCCGATTGTAAGTGTAAAGCCAGGAGATACCTGGTTTCCATTTTCCCATATTATGCCATAATAACCTCCGGGATTCTGGCACTGGCTTACGGTGTTGTTAACAACTGCAAACCACGCTTCCTGATTATTGCAGCTAGTTGCGTTGTAGAAGCTCAATCCATTCCCCGAGAAGTGCCCAAAGGATATATTTGATACGGATAAAATCTGGTCATTGGGATTGTAAATCTGTATACAGAACAATATTGCATTTCCAGGTGAGAAATTTGATATGTTCAGGTTGTCAGCTATGGAACCGGAATAAGATGTATGATTCTTAATAACCTCAACTGGCGGCCACAGTTCATTGAACAGACAGTTCGAATCACTCTTGAAAACGTGACTGTTAACGTAGAGTTCAGTATTATCGGCCCAGAAAGCACACACTGAAACGCCGTCGTTGATTCCAAAAAAATTTGCTGTAGCTGAAACATTTGTGGTTGCGGTTCCTGAAAAAGCAGAAAAAGCAAGAGATCCGGACATGACCGAAATAATCATCACGGAACAGATTATGATAGCCCGGATTCGCATATCCTACTAATGCTGGAGTATTTAAAAACCATTTTGAATTTTAAATATGAACCTTTCATCAATTTATGTAACGAAGACAAAGTTTTATACCTTTATCTGTCACCATTCTGCACTGACATTTCAGAAATTACCTGGCAGGATTTAATGAATTTATTCCGGGCTCGTTGTCTGCAGTTTTCACAAGTTCATGATCTGAATATTTCAGGTTTTTAACCCTTCTGGCCAGTCGTACTATGTCTACATAGAATAGAATTATAACTGCACCGAAAATCAAAGTAGCTCCTATCATAATATCATCTATCTGCTTTATCGGAGCAAAGGAAGGAACTATGATGTAAAGAGTAAGTATGGTATACTGCATTGCAGCTACAATTATGCCATAGGCAAGGACTGTATTGGTCATTATGGACGTCAGCGCCTGAAGCGAAACCAGATTTTTCTGCTTTCTGGTTATCCTATCAAGATAATTATGAAGCTCCGCTATTTCCTTGGTGGCATCACTGGCGATATTCGACGCCCCCTCCTCTATCCTTTCAGTAAAATTTTCCATATTGTCAAGAAGCTGTTCAGTATCCCTGCTGGTTTTGCTTTCTACGAAAAAACGTATGATCTTTTTCAGGAATATCACGTTCATTATTCTGGTCTGGTCCTCACTGAGCTGTCTCATTTCTGCGATATATTTTCGTGACTCCTTTCTCAATCCCACGAAAACAAATAAGCATGTTATGAAGATGATGGTGGGAGTAATAACCATTATTGGATTTATCATGCTGAGTACATTTTCCTGACACTTTGCAGTGCATCGCTTCCAGCTTTCGTTAGTGAGTATGAGCTTTCATTTTCATTGTCTTTTCTTAACTGAACGTAATTCTTCTTTATGAGTTCATCCAGTAGTTCGTTTGCTGTCCTGTAATTCAGGTTGCACTTGTAGATTATGTTGGTGATTCTGCTGCTGTGCTCATTTAAAAGTTCCATGACGTCCAGCATTATTCTCATTCGATCTCTTCTAAGTCTCATTGTTCCCGGTGTGTTTCTTCGTCCAATTGAATCCTTAACCAATGATTTCTCTGAGTCAGCAGTAAAGAGTTCACTGCCGAATCTGAAATTTTTTATGATGGTGGCCCCAATCATTTTCATGGCATTTATGAGATTGCCATGGTTTACATCGCAACTGCACATTATGAATATCATGTCGGTA
This sequence comes from Thermoplasmata archaeon, assembly GCA_021799185.1. Taxonomy (GTDB): domain Archaea; phylum Thermoplasmatota; class Thermoplasmata; order Thermoplasmatales; family Thermoplasmataceae; genus UBA509. The sequence continues at coordinate 1,137 of JAJZAW010000066.1, read as the reverse complement.
TATTCTTCGGTCGTGAGAATCTGAACCTTTCCTATTATTTCATAAATTGAAACGTAATCTTTGTCAGCCTTAAGTATGATAATTTTACCACCATCTTTAGATTCGCAGTAAAAATCAACATGGTGATTTATTCCACTCTTCCCTTTTAATGAGGCTTTCTTCTTTAAGATCCACACCTTAGGGTCAAGCTGAAGAATATCATCTCTAATTGAAATGCCCTTTTGAGCGTCATCATTAACCGAATCTAACATACAAAAAACATGCCGCTGATGATAATTAAATTTCTTATGTTATTATAAGTATATATCTATATTATAAATGTATTTAACATACAATTAGGTGACCTGATTGATCACCATGAAGGTAACAATAGAAGATTTAGATATACTGGATTCATCTGGTCTAGCTGTAAGCTAAGTGCAGATTACTTATCCATTTAACGGATGTGAGCGGGAAGTCTATTTTTGCAGGATATGGTGGCTAAGAAAGCGAAGTTTTATGATTGCTCTCAATATATTCATTTATCTGTGGTAAGAGGAAATGAGAGGGATGGGATTTACATATTGCTTTACATACGTCTGCCTGCGAAAAATTAGCGGACTCATCGTGAAGCATGTGACCACCTTTTGGCTTATGGGAGTTAACGCTCATGGATATTCTGCCAGCAAACTCTGAATTTCGGAGCTTCCCGCTAAAGCTGGGAGAGAAAGCCGCATATTTGTCTTGCGGTAATAAAATAGGTGATTATTTTGGATCAGGAAGTTAAGAAAAAATATCTTGAAGCAGGCGTCATAGGCAGGAATGCGCTGGAACTTGGAAAGAGCCTGGCAACACCCGGTGCTCTGCTTCTGGATGTTGCAGAAAAAATTGAAGGCTTCATCAGGGAACAGGGGGCGGTTCCGTCATTTCCCGTAAATCTGTCCATAAACAACGAGGCCGCACATTATTCACCATATGTGGGCGACAAAAGGAAATTTGCCACCGGAGATGTGGTGAAGATAGATGTGGGGGCATCGGTGGACGGTTACCTCTCGGATAATGCTGCCACTGTGGAAGTTGGAGAATCCGGCCAGCACAGTGATCTCATTGATGCCACCAGGGAGGCCCTCAATGCAGCCATAAAGAAGGTCAGACCTG
>JAJZAW010000065.1:3382-8904 GCA_021799185.1 Thermoplasmata archaeon | reverse complement strand
TGTTCCTATGTGAATGCCGGATTTCTGGTATTCCTCTTCCGAAAGCAATAATTCCTCTTCTGTCATGATATCCCTTTAATGATAACTACCCACAATGCTTCGCCATATATTTAAATTACCTGACAACCTAAAGTTTTCACTCCCATTCAATAGTTGCCGGTGGTTTATTTGTCACATCATAAACAACACGGTTGATTCCCTTCACCTCGTTGGTTATCTCTGTAGAAAGTCTATCCATAAAGTCCCAAGAAGGTCTTGTGAATGTCCCGCTCATGGCATCATCTGTGTCAATCATCCTTATTGCCACAGTGAATCCGTAAGTTCTCTTATCTCCGTGTATGCCAGTGCTGTGTACAGGAAGAAGCACAGCAAAATACTGCCATGGTCTGCGGGATGTGTCAGCATATTCTTCCCTTACTCCACGCTCAACTATCTCTGTCACCTCTCTCAGGAGATCTGCCTTTTCCCGGTTAACCTCGCCTATAATGCGTACTGCAAGCCCGGGCCCGGGAAATGGCTGTATATCTGTATCAAGTCCCAGGTAACGTGATATGTCCCTTATCTCATCCTTGTACAGTTCTCTGAGTGGTTCTATAAGCTTCAGATTCATTTTATCCGGAAGGCCACCTACATTATGATGGCTCTTTATGACTTCCCTCACGCTACCGCCACTCTCGATCCAGTCCGGAGCAATTGTTCCCTGCAGGAGGAACCTGGCACCGTACTTCTTTGCTTCTTCGTCAAAGACCTCTATGAATACTTTTCCTATGATCTTTCTTTTCTCTTCAGGGTCTGTTATGCCCTTCAGGGCTGACAGAAAGCGTTCTGAGGCATCAATAATGTGATAGTTCAGGGAGAATTTCCTGAAAACTGTTTCAACCCTTTCGCGTTCCCCCTTCCTGAGAAGGCCTGTGTCAACGAATACTGTAAGGACCCTGTCTCCCGCTGCCTTACTGGCAAGCACTGCGAGCAGTGTACTGTCCTGTCCGCCAGAGCATGCGAGGATGCCCCGATCCACAAGCTTTGATCTGATTTCGTCCATTGCTTCCTCAACAAAGGTTTTCGCATTAACCATTTGCAACCGCATTGCTTAAGTGGTAATTAATGTGACTTCCGTCCTGCTGCTATCCTTCAATTAATTCCGTCAAATGGCAGGTTTACATATTTTTGCAGCCTAAGAATCCGGAATCCATGCTTTTGCTGCCCTATTGCGGTATCCATAGTTTTCCGGATGGTCTTGCAGGGTTATTTCAGAAGGTTTCCGGGTTTCATCAAGCATGAAATTTGCTCCCCTGTCTATGTCATTGCTGAACCTGCAAATGTAGCTATCTTCATGCAATCTCCATGTGCCCTTAATCAATTCCTCTGCACAAATTACGGAAATAGGCAGGCCAAATTCTCATGATCAGGCCCCTCAGATGGGTTGTTACAGGAACATTTTCATGCACAATTTTCCAAGGGAGGAGCTTCATACCTGAATATCCATTTCTTGCAAACCGGAAAGATCGGGGAATTCGTTGCCCGACTGAAAATTCTGGGTGTTTCTGTCCACATATTAGCAAAATTCTGATGAAAGAAGCTAAATCTCAGGTGTCGATTGCTCATTATGTCTTCAGAATCATTGTACAAGGAATCGCGAGATATTTTTCCCGGTGGAGTAAATTCACCTGTTCGTTTTTATGAACCATACCCCAGGTTCATTAAGTCAGCTTCTGGTTCTAAGATTTATGATGCTGATGGCAGGGAATATATTGACCATTGCCTTGCATTTGGACCCCTTATTCTCGGCCACGGCAACGAAAAAGTGAAGAAAGCCCTGCAAAATCAGATGGAACGCGGAATACTCTTCGGGGCCCCATCGGAGGGGGAGATTCAGCTTGGGAAGACCATAAAAAGGGCAATTCCTTCAATCGAGATGATGAGATTCACAAATTCTGGCACAGAAGCAACCATGCATGCCCTGAGGCTTGCAAGGCACCATACTGGCAGAGACCTGATCCTTAAGGTTTCCGGGGGATTCCATGGTGCACATGATATGGCCCTGTCCGCAACCCCGTACAGAGAAGACAGCGAGCCGGCCAGGTATTCGACCCTGGAAATCGGCTTCAACGATGTGCCGGGCATTGAAAAGGCATTCCGGCATTTGGGCCAGAGGATTGCAGCTTTCATTACAGAGCCGGTTCTTGGAAATGTTGGAGTTGTGCCTCCTGATGTAGAATTTCTAAAAGCATCAAGGGAACTAACGGATGATGCGGGATCGATCCTGATTTTCGATGAAGTCATAACCGGATTCAGATCGTCTTTTGGAGGATACCAGGATATGGTTGGGGTGACACCAGACCTCACAACACTTGGAAAGATAATAGGAGGTGGGCTTCCTGTTGGAATGTTCGGTGGCCGCCAAGACATAATGGAGGATGTTGCGCCCAGCGGGACATTTTACCAGCAGGGCACATTCTCTGGAAGCCCCCTTGCAATGGCCGCGGGATATGCAACACTACAGGAACTGAATAAGGTGGACTATTCCCGAATGTCAGCCTATGTGCGGAAACTGGAAGATGAACTTACAGATTTCGCCGGAAAAAAAGCCATGGATATCCAATTCAACAGTTCCGGCACCATGTTTACGGTTTTCTTCAACAGCGCGGAGGTTACAGATGGAGCAACTGCGATGAGATCGCGCACAGACCGCTATACGCAGTTCTTTAACGGCATCATGAATAACGGAGTATTTATGCCGAAATCGCAATTTGAAGCCTGTTTCACAAGTTCTGCGCATTCCGCTCAGGATCTGGATAAGGTTGTGGATGCAGCACGGGAAAGCCTTAAATCAATCTCATGAACTGGTTACATCGTCCAGAAATGCCGAACTGATAATTTTCATTTTTTCCGGATCACGTTTTAATGCAGCATCTCGAAGTGACAGGGTGTATTGCCCTAGCAGTTTCTTAACAAGGGAGTTGACCATCTTCAAACTCACTTCATCAGGGTCCCTGCCCTTTCTAATTTCCTCGAGGAGCCTTTCCACCTCGCTTTTCGCTATTTCTTCTGCAAATGAATATGATCTTGTAATGAATTCTTCAGCCTGGAACTCAATCAGTTTTTTAGAGAACGCAGCCATAGCCTCGCTGATTATTGCTTCGACCTTTGGAATCTCAGACAGTTTTCCTTCTCTGTTTCGAGAAGCTATGTTTTCAACTGTCTTAAGGTCAATAACCACCTTTTCTGGAATATATCTTACTGCCTGATCTATATTTATAGGATTTGATATATCAATGAAAACCTGAAGACCTGGCCTGGAAATATCCTCGGAATGTATCAGGATGGATTTTGAGGATGTTGCAGCTATGACAACATCGCAGTGATTAAGTACTTCGGGCAATCTGTCTGTGTTAACGTATATCCCTCCATATCTCCTGGCAAGCTCCTCACCTGGATTACTGTGACGTCCGGCAATTATGAGTTTAGCTGGAGGTGTCTTAACAAGGTACCTTATGAAAGTTTCAGCCATCTGCCCCATTCCTATGACAAGAACGGAGGATTCCTGGATTGGCTTGATCCCTGCAGCCATATCAAGAGCGATCACGGGAATAGATGTTTTCCCTCTGGATATGCTTGTTTTCTCCCTTGCCATTTTCCCCGTGCTTATGGCTTTTCTGAATATCAGCGAGATAAGCTTATCAGTCCTTTTCAATTCACTGTATCTTTCATATGAGCTCTTGATCTGGGCCAGTATCTCGTGCTCACCTAATGACATGGATTCCAGACCGGATGCCACCCTGAAAAGATGTGATATTGCATCCATGCCGTCCAGGTAAATTCCACCCTTCATATCCGCGTGAAGCCTTTCATTAGATGTTGTGAAATAGATTTCCACCCTGTTGCAGGTTGAAAGCACCACGTGATGCTCAGATATGTTGTTTGCCAGATTGTCTATCTCTTCGGGAGTCATTGAGACCATTTCATCAAATGAGGCTGGATCAAGCCTGTAATTCCATATAATGGCACCAAATGACGACATATTTAACACGGATATCTCGGAGCCTCTGAGGCCTCCGAAGACATAGGCTCCAGATTCATAAAATATATTTAAATTCAGTTTTTTATCTTGGGATTAGATAAAATATGCATGCCTTTATTGCATTATCCTTGTCCTTAAGCGCATTGGGATTGACACAAAGAATGATGCAATGCTCCCCATCATGATCCAGAGATAGACCCCAACGACAATGAGCACCCATTTCATTTTTAACTGACCGGTTGAAAGGATAAGGGCAGCCAGCATCAATCCAAGTATGAGTATTACAATGTTCGCTTCTCTGTGCCTTTGAGACAGATGATTACTCTGCGAATACGGTTTGCCCAGTCCGTAACAGGTGTTGCATATCTGCAGATGCCCCGTATAACCAGTTCCATTGCATTCACTGCAGATGCTTCGTGACCTCAATGATAGCGAATGGCAATCGATTCCTATATTACTTTGTATAAGTCAGATCTAATATACATTTTTAATAAATTTTTTTCAGTAGGGCTTACACGAATTCATGTGGATGAAAACGCCAGGGCCTGAATTATTGCTACAGCCTGTTTAATGTCCGGTCCTGATTTTGCTGGAAATATTTTCCATTGCGTAAGAAATAATGTAGACTGCGGGGAGCAAATAGAAACCTAAGACCATTGTGATGTCGGCTCCCGATAGGGCAAGTGTCGAACCAAATCTTTCCAGCGCAAGGAAATGTGCTGGATTGGAAGACACTATCATCGCAATTATGCCAAGGGGGATGCCCGCGATTTTTGCTATGTGATTCCCTGCAAATACAAAATAAGCATCCGTAAAAATTATGGCTGCTGCAACAATTGTAAGAAGGGTCAGATATAAGGGCACAAGTCCGGAAAATCTCAATATCGCAGCTCCTGCAAGAATCACAAAACCTGCTGCGGCGAGAATGAAAGAGTAATATGAGTTTTTCACAGAGCGAAATCCATCATGATATGAAAATGTTGGGGTTTGCAAACCGGATTGCGCAAAGGATAAACAACCTCTGCCTTTGTAAACTGTGGTTAAATAAAATAAAGTGAACCATCAGGTTTTCATTATTGCCCCAAGGAAAACCAGGAGACCGATTACTACGCCAATTATGGCTGCCACTATATAGAATATGGCGCCTATGATCACATTCTGGAGCAGATGTATGTCAGGCATTCTGTAATGCCCAAAATAAAACATGATTATCCCTATCACGATGCCAGCAACCAGAAGCAGAGAACCAACGGTTCTGCTCTTGCCACTGCCAAAATAAGCTGTCAGGATTCCAAGCACAAAGAGCGACAGTGCAAGGAGCCCCAGAATAACAAACAAAAATACTTCCCAGTTCCATGTGTCAAAAACTATCATTAAGATGTACACCTCATAGCTTTATGCCAGTAAGGGTCTTGGTATCTATAACACCGTCGATTGTCCTTATCTGTTCAATCACGATTTTTCCAAGTTCGCTGTAATCCTTCGCATCTATCTTAACGAT
>JAJZAW010000065.1:0-3372 GCA_021799185.1 Thermoplasmata archaeon | reverse complement strand
CTGTATCTTGGATATCTTGTTGTATACTTCATGCTCCTTTCCTGGAACCGTGCTTATCAGAATAAATGCCAAGGACACAATCTCACCCTCGTACTATAAACTTCCCAGCCAATATAAATTTTTTCAAGCTGGACTTGCTTAGTCTGATGATTCCCCCCATACTAAAAGTGCAGTTTAATGCGAAAATATGCAGTCTATCAATATTTCCACGCCGTATCCAGATAAAATATCCCAGAATATTCAAAAAAATAAGATTTAAATAGCATGGAGCTAAAATTGGGCATTGTTACGTATATCTATATTGTATCCATAAAATCAGAATAAGATATTGTTGACTGCTTGCCGCTTGACATGTCCTTTATGGTTAATGATTCTGTCTCCATTTCCCTTGTTCCTATGATTATTGATTTCGTCAATCCAGCTGAGGATGCTGCTCGAAGCTGCGCAGCAAGTTTCCTTCCCCCAGAATCACGCACTGCGGTCTTGCCTCTCTTCCGGACTTCAGCAGCAACCCTCATGGAGTACATCTCAACGGCATCCGAAGCCATGCATATGTAATACCCATCTATCGCAGCCTGCCTGCCCCACAAGCCATTTCTCCTTAGCAAAAGCTCCAGCACAACATCCCCCATGCCGAACCCAACTGCGGGAATCTCCTGCCCTGAAAGCAACGTGGAGAGGCCGTTGTATCTCCCTCCCCCAAGAATAGACCTTAATTCGCCCTTTACATCAAAGGCCTCGAACACAATGCCTGTATAGTAAGAAAGACCTCTCACTACTGAGAAGTCAATGACAACCATTGAATCGGTGAAGAGAGATATCATCTCCATGGTCTTCGCGACTCTGTCAAGATCATCGGACAGGCTTTCCGTCAGTGGGACTATTTCTGAAATAGCCTGTTTCAGGTACACAGATTCGACTCTTGTAGCTGCAAGCTTCGAGATCAATTCCGCTGATTTTCCAGATATACCTGCGGCATCAAGCGCCCCAATAAATTCATCCCTCCCTAGCTTTCTGAACCTGTCAATCACGGAAAACGCGCGGGAAGTATCCTGAACATCCATGGACTTCAGTATCTTCTCCATTATTCCCCTGTGGTTCATCCTTATTTCATAGTTCCCGGAAAGTCCAAGTGAATCAAGAATTGTGGCGGCCATGCCTATCAACTCTGCGTCGGCATCAGGCGTGTCGGGGCCAAATAGGTCAGCGTTGAACTGAACGTGCTCCCTCAGCCTTCCGGACTGCGGCTCCTCATATCTCCATATCTTTGGAAGACTGAACCACCTTACTGGCTTCTGAAGGTCCTTTTTTGAAGTCAGCATCCTCACAACTGAGGGAGTTGCTTCAGGGATCATTGTTACCTCCCTGCCACCCTTGTCCACAAATGAGAATGTCTGGCTCACAAGTTCGTCGCCTGATTTTATTCTGTAAAGATCAAGTGGCTCAAGACTTGGAAAATCTATAATCTGAAAACCAAAGGAGTGTGCCACCCTTTTGGCAGTGTTAAACATGTTCTCTCTGGGCTCTGCATCTTCAGGATATATGTCTCTGAAACCCCTCAGGCTCTCAAATTTCATTGTAAAGACATTCATTCAGGATATATATCCGATTTCATCAGCAATTGATGCACAACAATACATTTAAATATTTTCATGTTAATATTTATTCAGTTGGATTCCGAACGAGCCGATACGGTCTTCGCCATGTTGAGAGATGGCGGGTTTACAAAAAATCAGTCCAGGATACTCGCTATGCTGGAACAGGTCAGTGACGTTGGCCTCACTGAATTTACCCTCTATCTTGGCATGAGTTCATCCAGGGCTTCGGAAAGCCTGAAGGCGCTTTTGAGAATGGGCTACATAATTGCCATGGACGTTAAGTATGTCATGGGCAAGGGGCGAAGCAGGAGGATATATCGCTTGAGGATGTCTATAGAGGATATCATCACTGATTCGCGCAGAAGAGTTGCAGTGATGATTACATACCGCAATCACATAGAGCCATGATGCTCGCGTATTTTCCTTTCAAGCCTTCTGGAGTACCTGTTCAGTGAAATGTGGGAATATGACCCCAGGGTGTTTTTTATTCTGAGCCCATCCATTCCATCTATGCCCTTTCCCATAATATTAACCAGCGATTTTTCACCCTCATCAACTATGCTGCTGTAATGGAACTCATGCCCGCGGATAGTTTCTCCTCTCCTGAACAACAGGGAATCCAGGACAGCACTGAGTTGCGTATAGCTGAGGGTAAGTTTATCGTTCTGCTTTACTGTTCCACTGAACACACCGCCCATGGGATATACGCCAGAGCCTGTCTCCATCTCTTTCTCCAGATACATAAGCCCTCCACATTCAGCTATTATATTGCCACCGGATTCCGAATAATCGCTGATCATTCTGCGAAGTGCATTATTGGCTGAAAGCTCCGGCGCATAAAGTTCCGGGTACCCGCCTCCGAAATATACCAGATCGGGGCTTTCGGGGCGTTCCCCGGATATTGGAGAGAAGTAGTGCACATTGCCCATTCTTTCCAGTGCCCACAGGGAATCCGCGTAATAGAAATTGAATGCCCTGTCAAGAGCGACCCATATTTCTCCTGTGCCGCCCGGGTTCGCATTTTCCGCGGGATGCTGAAATTTCCTATCGGGCAGATTGTCGAGGAATCCCATATCAAGATAGCCGGATACCATAGAGGCCCTCTCTCTGATATCCGCAACCTCTTGCCCGGTATGCAACCCGAGGTGCCTTTCAGGAACTGTGAAGCGGTTATCGCGTGGTATTGCACCTATAACAGGTACCCCGTGATCATAAAAGGCTTTAGATACCATTTGAAGATGCTTTTCTGATCCGTATCTGTTTATTACCACGCCCAGTGTGAGGGGCGTTATAAATGATTTTGCGATGTAATAAGCTGATTCCGCAAGCTTCGATACATCAATGACGAGGACATAGGGAATTGAAAATTTCCTGAAGTAATAGTATGTGCTAAGGTCTATTGGTGATCCTGAATCATAAAGCCCCATAACGCCTTCGACAACACCGTAATCGTATTTCGAAGCAGCTCCTGCAAGGACGTTGGAATATGCCTTTCCCTGTATCCAGCGGTCTATATTCCATGTGCGATTCCCGGTGACCTTTGAAGAAAGACCGCCATCTATGTAGTCTGGACCAATTTTAAAACCTGTTGAGTTCTTGAGCCTAGAAAGGAAAGCCAGAGTGACTGTTGTCTTTCCAGATCCCGTCATGGGGGCTGTTATCCCGAAAACCTTCATGCTGGGTCATGCCATCACACATAAAATATATACACTGCTCTTCGCCTGCGGAATTTACAATTTCATGCAGCAGAGGGCATACATATTATAAACAAATG
>JAJZAW010000064.1 GCA_021799185.1 Thermoplasmata archaeon | reverse complement strand
TCCGATCTCATTGTCTTCCCCTCCAATTCTGACGGTAGAGATATAGCTTCTGTTATTGCAGCAAAACTTGGGCTTGGGCTTACGGCCGACTGTGTTGATCTTCAAATTGAAGGCGGCAAGCTCATACAGTATAAACCAGCATTTGGTGGCAGCATTATAGCAAGCATATACTCCAGGAAGGAACCTGCAATGGCCACAGTAAGGCCAGGGATGTTCAGAAGTGTAATATCGCGGGATGAACCCAGAATCCATGAGTTTCAGCCAGGGCCTGATTCTGGGCAGGGGCTTCTTGAATCCATACCCGTGCCTTCGGAATACAGGCCGCTTAACTCAAGCAATGCTATAATTGGCATCGGCAGAGGCCTCAGGAAGCGCGATACAGTCGGGGAAGTACTGAAGCTTGCAGGAATGCTGAACGCCTCAGTGGGGGCAACAAGGCCCATGGTGGACATGAATTTTCTTCCCAGACAGCAGCAGATAGGACTGACCGGAATGTCCATCTCCCCAGCTTTCTACATGGCCCTTGGCATCTCAGGCCAGGCCAATCACGTGGTTGGAATAAGGTATGCGGAAAAGGTTCTTGCAATTAACAACGATCCTGCTGCAGAGATTTTCCGGTATTCGGATTACGGCATAGTCTGTGATGTGAATGAATTCATAAATGGATTTTTGAGCTATCTTGAGAAAAATTCCGGTAAGGCGCATTCATAGCTTCTGGAAAACGAACACATATTCGTGCTTGAATATGTAAAAGCCAGACCTGAGGGCCCTGTATCTCCAGAGGTTCTCTGTGCTTCTTTTGGCCCTGGTGTTCTGTATGTCCTTCACAATTATGCCCCGTATCTTCATGTTCAGGGAGGCGACGGCGTCCATGCACCTGAATCCGAGCGGCACTATCTCCCCACCCCTGTAGGCATCGCCAATCACAAGCCCCAGGTATCCTCCATTTTTCAGCACTTCAATGGATTTCTTTGCAATTCCCGTGAACCCTGACATGAAGCTGTCCATGTCAGGCGATGTGCTGAGATCAGCCGGGTTTTCTGAAAATTTGATTATATCCCAGTAAGGGGGGTGCAGCATCACCATGTCAAAACTGGACATCCCGTTTCTTTCCATAACGGGCTTCAGGTCCACACTGTATGAATCACCGAGAATAATCTCTGATCTTGTGTCATGCTGAAGTGATCCCATTGCATGAACTGCCCTTGAATAAACCTCAGGGTTGATCTCGATTCCCACAGAATTTCTTCGCAGTCGGGCCGCCTCAATCAGGGTTGTTCCAGAGCCGCAGAACGGATCCAGGATCCAATCTGAGATCCTTGTGTACCTCATCATAAGCTGGTGGGGGATCTGCGGAACAAAATTTCCCCAGTACCACCCGCTGTGCCCTGCCTCTCGATCGCGCTTTCCCAGAATCCAGAGGCTGTCTGTCCTGATTTCATCGTAGGCTTTCCAGAGGCTGATGTTGAATTCAAGTGGATTGGCATTTCCGGAATTATCTATGTCTCTTATGACAGATCTTAGGTAATAATGTGCCCGCTCAATACCCCTGGAATGAAGAATCCTGTTCATGTGGTCAAGAATGACTGATTTAAGCGGCTCATCAACACGATTAAGAAGAGGTGCAGCACCTGCAACTCCATCTTTTATCCGGTTGAGGTCACTTTCTTCCAGAATGCCCTCACATAAGGCAAGCAGATTCTGAAGAGGCTCTTCGCCTGTATTTTCATAAGTTACGGACATTTGCGACCGTAAGCTATTGAAGATAAAATTTTAAGATTTGCACATAACAGAATCTGCCATGCTAATTTTTATGGTTGCAGGATAGGAGCCTGCCTATCCTGAATCCCCTGTCATAAATGGCTGAACAGCAATCCAGCCTCAGTCAGAGCTCAACCATTATCTGTCCATTTTCAACTTTTGTTTTGTAGGAATGAAGCGGATCGATATCTCCAGCTCCCTCCGGAGGACTGATCACCGAACCGTCCTTCGGGTTGAAAACAGCAAAGTGGTTGGGGCATATGAGCGTATGATCATCCATAAAGCCTTCAGAGAGATCATAATCCTCATGCGTGCAATAACACGAAGTTGCGTAATAGTTTGCTCCATCTCTTATTAGCAGCACTTCTCTTCCTTCTATATTTGCCTTGAAAAGGTCACCGTCTTTCATGGCCCCTTCTTTGGCTACCTTATACCATGCCATGAAGGATACATTATGTTATGAGGCAATTATATTTTGCTGTTTTACCACGCCATGTCAGCGGGATATGGCCCGTCCGGGCTTAGATCGACCCTCAAGCAGCATAGAGGAGATTATACCCATCATCACCACCGCGGCGGTGACCCTTCCGTAAATAAGTGGATAACCAAGGTATGGTATATGATAAACTACAATACCAACAAGGTCGCTTCCTGGAACCATGCCAGGGTCATCAACAGGATTATTCACACCCCTTGTTTTGAAATAAATCTGCCCGTTTACTTCTTCAATGGCCACCACCTTATGCGCATAAAGGGTTCCATTTGCCCATGGAGCGTGGAATTCTATTATGTCGCCCAGCTTAATGGATTGAGGAGGTTCCGGCTCTATTATGAGAAGTGAACCCGGAACAATAACAGGATACATACTGGGCGTCGGGTCAGCAGCAATGGTATGCGTGTAGTATGATCCAATGGCTCCAACTGCAATTACAGCCATAAGGGCGGCGAAAGCAATATCTGATTTCTTTTTCTTTGTCCTGATCCTGATCCGGCGCTTTGTCTTCAGGAGCTTTTTTACCCAGTAATTCTCACCCATGGTGAAGTAGGTCATCCAGAAGAGAATGGATATGGAAATTATCTCCCATACAATATTGAAAAGTGGGGATACCTTCTCTGAAAATCCCATAAAGGAAAAAGTGGAATATAACGCGAAAAAAAGGGACGGGCCAAGGGTTTTTTTACCACCGGAAAGATAAAGAAAAGCTATGTACATGGAAAAGGTCAGGTCGAAACTGAACTGATACAGGAGCAACCTGGCAATCTGCAGCAATGTATAGGGCTCAAAAACAGGGGTTATGACCAGAAAATAAGCCAGCCCGGAAAAAACCATACCATTGAAAAGTTTTCTGTTGCTAAGATCCACGATAGTTGCGAATACAACCGGAATCAGAGTAAAAGAGAAAATAAATGAATATCCAACCGAGCTGATAAATATGGAAGTAATAATGTGTGCGGATATTGTATGTGAAAGCACTGCAGGCATCACGAGAAGAAACGCAAAAATTACAAAGAACACCAGGGAGAGTTTCCATCTCCTGTCACCCAGGAATTTCTGATAATAAAAGAAACCTAACGGCAGAGTTCCTATAAGGGTATACCATGAATTTATCCTGAAATAAAAACTGAGCTGCCAGATAGCTATGTAGAGAACAGGAAGGTACCAGCGCACCTTCATTTTTTGATCTCCGCAAAGTAGGTTTTTCCTTCTATTTCTACGAATATCCGGTTTTCATGTGAAAATACCGGCCTTTCAACGAATGCAGCCATCCTGAACACATCATCAGGCCTTGATATTTCAATTGCGTCTTCCGGAGGGCCGACGGTCAATTCGATGAGGTTATCTGCGTTATCACGTTTAAATTTCCTGACGGGGTCTGCTCCTTTTCTCTTCACCGTGGCGGCGGGATACGCCAGAAAGGCAATTCCTGCAGCAATAAGTACATAGGCGTAACTTACTGGAATTCTTATTATAACTTTTCCCGGAATGGTGGCATTTTTGTACAGATCACCCGAAAGAGGCGTATCAAATGGGCCAGAAACCCCGTCCGTAACACCTGCAAGGCTGAGTGTAACGTTTGAAGAAGAGACACCATATGGTGAAATGGCAGATGCCCGGAAAAGCAACGCATATGAAAACCCTGAATTAAACTCAAGTTCCCTGTTGATGGAGTTTCCAAAACTTACATTTGAACTTACGTTCACCGGAAAAGTAATAACTTTCTGCATTGCTGAAGGGGTGTTCAGTCTGCCTGCTGATTCATAGCTTACTTTGTGCCAGGAAGGGTTTGTCGATATCAGTGTGACGCTGTAGCTGTAGCTTACTGATGAATTTGCAGCCGGTGGATCGTATTCAAGATAGAGCTGTATATAGATTTCCTTTGTTATATTCTTATATATAATTCCGGGATTGTTGAGCGACACATTGTTTCCGTACAGTGTGTTGTTCCTGAGTGCATCCACAATGCTGAGATCTGATTCCAGATAGTAAGAGGAATAAGCTTCCTTTACTATTCTTGGCTGAGGCTGAACTAGAACAACCCCGGCAACTGCCAGAAGGGCTACGGCTACAGCAACAGAGACGATTCTTGCCAGCGTCTGTCCTTGTATTTTTTTCATATAATGTTTCAATTACAATGACAATGGCATAAAACTTTTTGCAGTACAGGTTCAGATTGATGAAACATGCTCTATCGTAAAGGAGACATAACCTCAGCTATTCCGGGACACTTGATGAGTTAACGGGTAACTTCTAACTGCAAAATACAAAATTGCAAACTTCAGAATTCACGTACTGTCTGGAGTTGTTGAATCAATCTCGCTTTCACCAGGCCCCGCATCTTCCAGCCCTTCACGTTTCATAAGCTTTATGCGGTGGTTTATGTCCAGATATATGAGTATTACGATCATGCCGAAAATCAGGCTTGTTTCGACAATGATATTGACAAGCATTCTTATTAGATCAAAATGTGAAATTTCGCTTGAAATAAGAAGGATAATATACTGAGCAGCAGCAACAGTGGCTCCGTAAATTAATATCGTTCTTGAAAGTACGTTGAACATTGTTTCCAGTGAAGATATATCTTTCTGGTTCTGGCTTATTCTCATGAGATAGCTGTGCAGGTCCTCTATTTCATCCAGGGCCTGGCCGGCAATGTTGCCCGCATCCTCCATCTTTCCATACTCTTTTTTCTCAAATTCCTTCAGGATTTCTTCTGTGGCCCTGCTGGTTCTGCTATTTCCAAAGAACTGTAGCATCTTCCTGAAAAATATCAGATTCATTACTCTCAGGCGGGCTTCTGAGGATCCCCTCAGTTGATCCATATATTTTCTTATCTCAACACTGATGGCCTTGTAAATTCCTAGCGACGTGGCAAGGATAATCGTGGGCAGTAAAATAAACAATAGATTCATACGGATCCATAGAGCTTCCGGGCTGTTTTTAGAGCCTCCTCCCCATCTTTCGTTACAGAATATGCTGGAGGATTATCCTGATTCCTGATGACCTGAACATAATTCTTCCTGATCATCTCATCCAGCAGATCAGATGCCATGCGGTAATTCAGGTTGCATTTGTATATGATATTGGTAATTCTGCTGTCCTGATCCTGTAGGAGATTCAGGACGTCCAACATTATTTTCATTCTGTCTCTTTTGACCCTTTCCTTTTTGGTGTAATCAGATGAATTCTTGCTGCTTGCTTTTGTCACGGATGAAGCTATCTTACTGATTCTGGTATTTCTGTACCGGACTTCATTGACAATTGAAATTTTGGAAGAAACTGCCAGCGAAGTAGCGATATTTCCAATCCATTCCGGGACACAGACCACAATATTCACAGGCTCCCTGAGATCACTTTTCATAATGTGTACCTTTCCAAGCGCTTCGTATATGGCTGCCTCGTCCTCTGTCACGAACAGTATTCCTATCTTAACCCCACTTTTAGATTCTGCAAGGAAGTCAATAACGTGGGTGAAACCACTGATCCCATTCAGCTTTGCCTTTTCAATGACCGACCATGAATCCGGCACTGTGAGCGATCCGTTAGAAATTGTGGGGCCCTCAGTATCCTTTGAACCATAACCTGACAGTGCTCCCGGTGACATGAAATAGCCATACTGTCAAGCAGTATTAAATTTATTATAATAGTATTAATCTATATTAATATTAATTTAATATATGGCTTTGTAGGTAATTGCCCACACCATATGGGGCCCCATTTGCTCCAACTTCAACTCAGCTGGCATTACAGGTGAAAAAGTGAGAAATCTTTGAAGAACATCAGGGCAACAATAATAACATAAGTTGCAACAGAGGTATAAACGGATATCCTGAAAGATTTTCTCGGTTCCATATACCACCAGAACAGATAAGCAATGAATACTATGAATAATACAGCAAAGTACACGGTAGCTGCTGTTATTACAATATTTCTGGGAGCATCCATGAACCATCTCATGGATGGCAAATAAAAGAACAGGATCGTGGTCACAACAGCTATTACTACGCCAGACAGGCGTAATTGTATGTCAAATTTGGTTCTCGTGGAAAGAGAGGCCATGATTGATATGGTAAATAAAATCAGGAGACTTCCATAAATCCATAGGCTAAGCGGCCAACTGAAAACAGGTACAAAGATGGATGATCTGCCGATGCCCATAAATGATAGCAGCACAAGTATCCAGGCAGAAAATGACATTAGTGTCACACTTATCGATCTTAGATTCCAATCCACCCCTCCATAAATCATGGGGCACTTTTCCAACATTCCGTTCGCTGGCCTGCTGTTATATTGTCCAGACAGAAAACCATACAGTTTGCTATGCGAACTCCGTCTTTCAATTTTAAATGTGAGTTTCATTTTATTGTAGGATAGAATCCTATTCAGGAAAAAAGCTGCAAGCCCTGAAATTATAATCTGAGGCAAAATGGCTATAAATCTGTCAATGTAGACAGCCATACACGAATAAAAATACATGCGAGGTAATTAATCTGTGGGAGACTGTAAAGAAGAATACGGTTTTATCAATATTGTCCATAAGATTTCATACCCTTAGCGATTCTTAGTTATATTTGATTCCACTTGCGCCTTGCAAAGCCGTGAAAGTGGGGCTCCTGCTATGTAACTGGGTGTAGAATATCAAAGTCCAGTCATCATGCACAGTGAAAAAACCTGAAATGTACAAATGAAAAAGGAAATTATCTAAAATAAAATTATAAAAATTATTGGTATCATCTTATAAATTTATGATGGCGAAGGCGTCATCGCCACTAATGAGAAAGTCATTGATGTGTCTTCAGGGAATGTTGGAGACGTTGCAGGGGGCGTTGGGAAAAGCGGTCCAATAACAAATCCTATGTATATTGTAGTCGAGCTTGTTACGTTATTGAAGGTGAATGTGGCATTTCCGCTACCTACAAGTGAATGAGACTGTACTCCTGTTCCAGTCTGATGGTCTGGCCCATCAAATGCCAGGGGAGATTCTGATGCATATACTTCAAATTCAGACCCAGTGGCGAGGAGCGGCAGCTTTTCAATCGAGATTGTAAAGACGTTGTATGCACTGGACTGGTCTATCACGAAATTACTTACCTGCAGAACATTGACCATATTCACTGTCTCGTTGGAGGTGAAGCTTACATTGAGCGCGCCTATATCCTCACTTTCCGACACAGGTATGGGTGTCCAGGTGATCAGACCCATGTTGTGGGCTGGGCCATAATTGGATCCGGGTCCAACAAGGAATAGATCAGAAGTTGACCCCACATGTAGTGATGCCGACCCCGAAATCATCACGTCTGCCACGGCTACAGCCGGTAAAATGGTGGCCACCATGGCTGCTAACAATATCACCATTCTTCGATTCATATCATTTCCCCTTCTTTTTTTGAGCCCCTCCAGGGGCTATTAATTGTAAATGATGCGGCGATATAAGGGAGAAGAACCGGAAAATATTAACAATAAATTCATATTTATTGAAAATGAAACCAATAAAGTCTGATTCGTGACATGACATCATACTGATTCTGCACCGGCATATGGCTGTGAATCAGCACAATCCATAGTTCCTCTTCCGTAACCATTTGTCAGCATCATATTTATTCCGGAAGCTCTTCTCGGCACGAAATGGGGATGGTTGAACTGTGAACAATCTGTGCAGAATTTCTATCTTATTGTCCATAAGGATGAGGATTAAACCAAATAAAAAAATTGCAGACTTTCTGCCTTCTCAGAGAAGATATAAAAGGCAGTATATGTGAAAAGGCATGTCCAAAAAATTCCATAGCACTGAGTCTCCCTAAGGCCATTATTCTCTTGACCTTCCCATATACATCGCTTTCCGCTCCAATTAATGCAATATTCGTTTCCTGCAGAGATAAATAAAGGCAAAGCTAGGTGTCAGCTGTTCCTCCATATGGGCTTTCCACAGGATTTTATGATGCTTCCATAATATTTATCCGCCGCAGTTTCATTTTCTGAGCGGTTTAAAATGAAGCGGGAAGGGGGGCATTCCAGATCTAATTTCTGGACAGACCTTGGGGCCTCACAATCAGTGCAGAGGAAAGACCGAATCTAACAATTTTTATGTCCAGGAAAACCATAGTCAGGGTAGGCTGCTGATCTGAGACATGTTTGATATTATCTGAAAGATATTACTGCGGGTTGGCGTAAAGCGAACCATAAATGAGGTATGATATCAATCAATGATCGTAGGTTTGAGTCAGAATATATATTTATGGTCTATTAGCTATATTTAAATAGCTCATAAACATGATTAAATATGGGGAAATACAAAAATGGTGTGGGGGGCGTTCTCTCAGTCATTTTTGCTGTTTTTATGATGCTTAGTGTATTCTCTCAAATTTCCATAGCGGATGTGCAGGCTACGGGAGTTTCAACCATCACTTTACATGAAGTTTCTGTGCCACTGACGGTAAACCTGACTCCAAACGCCACAGAATATAAGGGTGCAACATTCGCATGGTATCCGGGCAATGGCACCATAGAAGGAAATACCTATAACTTCTCAGGTTTATTGAGGGTTCACGTTAACTGGGCTGTGGCTAATACAAACTATTTTCTGAATATACTCAGAATATACGATACAGGTAACCTGACAGGCGTTTTCAATTTAACTCTCATACATACTGCCAAGCAGGCTAACCAGGAGCTCGGAAGCCAGGAAGTTTCAGCCCTTTCAGTTTATATGAATCATCAATATCAGTCCGATACCAACCTCGGGACATTAATAGAAAATAACACTCTAACCGGCCCTTAGAT
>JAJZAW010000063.1 GCA_021799185.1 Thermoplasmata archaeon | reverse complement strand
ATGAAGGACCAGAACGACGAGCTCATACAGAGGGGAATGAAGAAGATCAGGGACATCGTATCATCCCAGGTGAAATATCAGGAAGGCAGGTATAAGAAAGAAGTGGACAGGATCAGGCTCCTTGGCATAGAACTCACGAAAAATCAGGAGGATGCGCTGAAACAGAAAATCAGGCCCGAATTTACAGAACCGGATGCGGAGAAGGTATTGTCAAGAATCCACACCACCGTTGACTACTCGGAGATGTCTGATGTTGATTTTGTGGTAGAGGCTGCATTCGAGAAACTTGACGTGAAGAGAGATATTTTCCGATCACTTTCATCAGTTGTGGGTGATAATACAATTCTTGCATCCAACACGTCATCCCTGAGCATAACTGCAATAGCTTCAGGCACCGAAAATCCTTCAAGGGTCATAATTACACACTTCTTCAATCCGCCCTTCACGCTTCCACTGGTGGAAGTTGTGAAGGGACTGAAGACCTCTGAAGAGACGGAGAAGAGAACGATGGACTTCATTGGGGGATTGCACAACCACAGGAAACAGATGGCTCCAATTTCGGTTAAGGAGAATCCGGGATTCGTGGTGAACAGGATGCTGGTCCCTATGCTGAATGAAGCTGTCTTCCTGATGCAGGAAGGCGTTGCTTCTGCGCGGGACATTGACACGGCCATGAAACTTGGGGCCGGATTGCCCATGGGCCCACTTGAACTGCTGGACATGGTTGGCCTGGATGTTACCCTGGACGTATGCAATGTGCTGCAGCATGATTTCGGAGACCAGAAATACAGGCCATCCGTTCTTCTACAAAAGATGGTAGAGGCGGGGCTCTACGGTAAAAAATCAGGTGAGGGCTTCTACAAATACTGACCTCATTTTAACTGCTTCACGTCCTTCAGTTGCTTGTTCAGTAGAACAACTGTGGGGCTCACAACATATTTCGACTTGGATATTCTTGCGATTGAAACGAGGGCGGTCTTGTTTCTGTTGCTCCTGAATATGCTCCTTATCTCGTGGATCATGGTCTTGTTCACTGACAGTTCCACATAGATCGGGTTTCCCATGTGGTACCACGTGGCTATTATGGAACCACTTTCCGTGTTTTCCACGTCCTCCCGGTCCACTTCAAAATCAAACCTTTGCCCAACTTCTATTTTCAAATCAGCTACCTAATGGCATAGAAAAAAACTTGTTATTTAAGCTTTTTCTGTATGGGGTCCGTCAGAAAGTTGTTAAATATGGAATAGGGAACATGCGCCCTAAATGAAGATAACAGATTTCGCACCTACTCCTCCTTTTCAACAAGTGTTATGCCAAGAACCTTCTCCAGCTTCCTTGCTACCTTGATCTGTGGAAGAAGGTCACCACGTTCCATGCTTGAAAGTACATTCTTTCTCTCAAGTATCTTTGCTGCAAGTTCATCCTGGGTCAAATTGAGCTTTTCCCGGGCCGCCTTTATGAGTTCGCCATAATCCTGTACAACGGTGAGATTTTCAATGTTATCACGCGTTCTACGCTTGGAAGCCGGTTTTGCCGGCGGAACAACAATCCGCTTCTGGTTGATCTTTACAGTGGTGATTGGTTCTTCCGCAGCAGGTTTGCTGAAACTGGTCCTGATACTTTCTGCAGGAGTGCCAAATTTGGCGCACGCGTCGCACACATTCAGAATTGCACCATCTATTCTCACCTTTGTAAGGTGGGGCACATTTTTTCCGCACATTTCGCAGTCCATGATTTCCTTATGGGAATCTGGAATAAAAACATGATTCATTAATGGCAAAATCCTTCGTGGTACATTTACATAATTATCTTGCATTGAATTATGTGGGGTTGGCAAAGCATCTGAATCATATGGAAAATATGACATAGATGTATTCAATGCACTTGTGCTGGCTTCCTTATCCAATGAGCCGCTCCAGGCAGTGAAATGCCCTCCAACACTGAAGGTAAGGGGCAGATAGAATGGAGCCGGCAGAGAAATGATGTATCTTGAACACATTGCCCATTGGGATCGTTAAACAGAAGAATTCGTTGTTCACTGTTTCGCGCAGCAGCAGGCCGGTTTATGGAGAAAAGATCAGAAAGATAGAAGTGGGTTATCTGCGTGAATGGAACCCGAAAAGGAGCAAGCTTGCAGCGGCAATTGTTAAGCATATTGCGTCAGTGCCCTTGAGACAGAACTCCACCGTTCTCTATCTGGGTGCGTCCTCTGGTACAACGGTTAGCCATATTTCAGACATATGCAGCAATGGAAGGGTGTTTGCCATCGAAAAAGCTTACGATCCATTTGTTCAGCTTCTAGATCTTTCGCAGCATAGGGACAATATTTATCCCATAATTGAGGACGCTGGCCAGGTAAATCGGTTCAGGTTTTTCATTGATAGGGTCGACATGATATACCAGGATATCGCCCAGCGAAATCAGGCTCAAATTTTCAATAGCAATGCGGCGGCTTTTCCGGAAGCTTTGGATGCTATTCTTGTCCTGAAGTTAAGGGCAATTTCAAGCAAAGGGCGAGAAAGAGACATACTACAGGAGGAAATTTCCAAGATTGAAGGCTTCAGGGTGCTGGAAACCGTGGATTTGTCGCCGTTCTCTAAGTCAAATTATATGCTCAGGATGAAGAGGCTATAGCCAGAGAGTGCAAGCGAAATAATGTCCTGGCATTAAGGAACTACAATTTTGCCATGCAGCTCTGTTGAGTATGCTTCAAGCTACCCCGCATATACAATTCTCGGCATGGATACAGGAAAGGGTTCCGCCGATATGACTATGGCCGTAATACGCGGAAGCGTAGCAATCAAAGGTTGAATTCAGAGACGCTTTCATAGCCTGCACCAAAAGCATGCAGGTAAGACTGCAGCATTAAATTTATGCGGGTAGCAGTGAAAAAACCCTTCCAATCAGGTTCGCTCCATAGCGTGGCATCCAGGGATACGTGCAGTCATTTTCGGGATGATGGGGAAACCCGCCTTGGATGGCACGTTTCCTGAAAACCCAGGAAAATCTGGGATTGTGGCATGTCAACATAGGATGAAGGCAGTTCAGAAACCTTCCGTCCAATTAAAAGGATCATCTCAGTGCCGGCTCAAGTACTCTGTGCATCTGAACTGAGGGCAATAAATAAATCGGAAATGGGAAGGCATATCAGTAAAACTGTGCTTGCGTCTGTCCAAGGATCGAGTCGTTTTCTTACAGGTTATTCACTTCCCCATGATTGCTCATCAGAAAAGTCCCGAATTGAGCCGTAAAGACTTCAAACAGGGATAAAATTGCCATTCGCAGTATGACCACGATCACCGAAAAGCCAACTTAATATCTTGTTATATTCTTTCCCCAGTGAAATGAGCAATGACAACACAGAGAAAAAAACTGGAGAACTGGACCTTCAATTTTTTGAAAGCATCGGATTCACGAAACGCAAATGCACAAAGTGTGGCTCATTTTACTGGAGCTCCGACCCGGAACGCATAACGTGCGGTGACCCTCCTTGCGATTCATATTCATTCATAGGTAACAGCCCTGTTTTGAGGCCCTATTCTCTGGGGGAAATGAGGGAAAAATTTCTTTCCTTCTTTAAGGGAACACACCATCTTGTTAAGCCATATCCGGTGGTTCCAAGATGGAGGGAGGACGTTCTTCTTGTAAATGCATCAATTTATGATTTTCAGCCTCATGTGACATCAGGGCGTGTAAAGCCGCCAGGCAATCCCCTAACAATGTCTCAGCCGTCGGTAAGAATGACAGATACTGACCTGGTGGGCGAAACCGGCCGGCACCTCACATGCTTTGAAATGCTCTGCCATGATGCATTCAACTATCCAGACAGTTATGTATACTGGAAGGAAGAGACAGTGAAATACTGCTATGATTTTCTTAACTATGGACTCGGGGTGGAAGGCTCACTCATTACGTTCAAGGAGAAGCCCTGGTCAGGCGGAGGAAACGGCGGCAACGCCTTTGAAGTATTTGTCAGAGGACTGGAGGTTGCTACGCTTGTATTCATGGATCTCCATGAGGACGAAAATGGTGAATTTGAGATAGACGGAAAGCGCTACTCCAAAATGGATATGAAGATAGTGGACACGGGATACGGGCTTGAAAGACTGACGTGGCTTTCACAGGGAACCCCAACAGTATATCAGGCCGTAATGCCGGAGGTTGTCCAGGAGATAATCAGCCGGAGCAGAGATGGAAGAATGGACAGCACTGTTCTCTCCATAATGTCTGCTGCAGCAGTTCAGGAGGAGCCCTTCAACCGACCCAGGATGATCGAGAAATCAATGCAAATACTGAGATCCTTAGGAAAAGATCTAACCCGTGAAGATTTGGATCGCATTTTCGAATACACTAAATCTGTTTTTACGCTGGCTGATCATTCAAAGACACTCATGGTTCTGTTCTCTGATTTCGTCATACCTTCCAACGTAAAGGTGGGGTATCTGGCCCGGCTGCTCATAAGGAGATCAATGCGTGCAATAAAGGATCTGCAGGCAGATCTAAGCCTTATCAACCTCATTGATATGCACTGGAAAACACTGGAAGAAATATTTCCAGGCTATAGGAGCACATTTGCATCAGAAGCCCTCAAAATAGAAGAGAGCAAGTTCATTGAAAACGAGAGGAAATCACAGCCTACAGTGCTCAGGATTTTTGACAGGAAAGCGGCACTAACTTCCGACGATCTTGTTACTCTGTACGATTCATACGGAATAGTGCCGGAAGAGGCTGCTTCAATAATATTAAGGGAAAGGGGAGTTTCAGTGGAAATTCCTGAAGATTTCAATTCTCTGGTGGTCAGGCGGCATGAGACAGTAAAGCCTGAGAAAACTCCGGAAGACAGTTTCCCGGACCTATACACCAGGCCCCTCTATTATGATGATCCAACAATGCAGGAATTCAACGCAATAGTGCTTTATTCAAGGGGAAATGACATAATCACGAACCAGACCGCCTTTTATCCTGAGGGCGGAGGTCAGCCTTATGATCTCGGCTACTTTGTCTACGGCGGTCGAAAGGTTGATGTCACTGCCGTTTACAGGCACAGGCAGGCAGTAGTCCACAGCCTGTCGGCGGCAATTCCAGAGAAATCAAGAGTAATAGGGCACATCGATTACGTCCGGAGATGGAGGCTGATGGTTCATCATTCCGCCACTCACCTTCTTCTGGGTGTTCTAAGGGAGGTTCTAGGAGATCATGTATGGCAGAGCGGTGTCCAGAAGGGTACCGAAAGATCAAGGCTGGACATCACACACTTCAAACGCCTGACCCTTGAAGAAATCAGGGAAGTGGAAAGGAGATGTCTTATTTACATCACAGAAAACCGCCCAATAAAAGTTAGGAATATAGAATGGAATAGCGCCTTGACCAGCTATGGTTTCAGACTGTTTGAGGGCGGCGTTCCTGAGGGAAATAAAATCCGGGTTGTGGAGATACAGGGCGTCGATGCAGAGGGATGCGGCGGGACCCACCTGCATTCAACCGGTGAGATCGGATTCCTGAAAATACTCAGGGTGGAAACTCTACAGGAGGGTATTCAGAGGATCATATTCTCCGCTGGCGACGCGGCTCTTGATTTTGTGCAGGGAATTTATGAATCCGGGCTTTATATGGAAACCATGTTGTCGGTAAAATCAGAAGACCTCCCATCATCTGTTCAGAGATTATTCCAGGAGAATCTTGCACTGAAGAAGGAAAAGGAAAAGCGCATCAAGGAGGATGTGGAAAGGATCATCTTGGATGGAACGACCGTATCATATGGTACAAATGCTGTGCTTATTACGAAGCCCATATCTGATCCAGATATACTCAAGGCGCTGGTAGCAGCATTATTCTCAAGGAAGGTTAGCACAGCAGTAGTGCCCTACAGGAATGCCAATGAAATGGAGGTGCGCCTAATATCTGACGGCAGCCATGACGCGAGATTCTTGGCAGAGGCCATGGCGGCTAAGCTTTCCGCCAAGATAACCGGATCAGGCAGGCATATAACCTTAACTGAAATATCTGCATTTCCAGATGAAAAGTTAATAAGCCAGATTTTAGATGGCAAACATAGCTGAAGGGGCAAATGAAAAGCGGATCCACTGACCAGATTAAATCTGCAGTTGCCAAGTATTACGACATTTCATCTATCAGTGAGCTTGATGGATCAGTTGTAATTAAGACACAGGGCCTGGACTTATACCCTGAAGAATACTTCGACAGGCTGGTCAGGGACATGGAATCCATGGGGTATATTGCGTTTACCAATGGGAGTTCATCTGACGAAATAATAGTAATCGAAAGACCGAAGCAGAATGATAGCAAATTCTTAAAGCTCTTATTATTTGCCGCATCGCTTATAAGTACAGCATATTTCGGAATAGCCTACCAGGCATCATACTTCCCTGAATCAGGGCTGGCTGGGGATATTTTTTCGGGCATAGTGTTCTTCCTCCTGCCGCTTTCAGTGGTGCTGGGCGCCAGGGAGGCAGGAAAATACGTGGCGCTCAAGAAGAATGGAATGTCTTACACGTTTCCCATTTTTGTACCAGATCCACTGGGGATAGGCACAATGGGAATAATAAACGCACCAAACAAGCCATATACCAGCAGGAAGGCAATGATCGAAGCGGGATCATATTCCCTATTGTTCGGGCTTGTTGTTTCTACAATTTTTTATGTTCTGGGCTCACTGCTTACATTCTATTACCCGCCATCTGCAGCAGTGGTGAACTCGCCTGTGGAGAAGATCGGTTCTCCCATTTTGCTGCAGATCATATCAATGGGGTTGGTGCCATCCAACGGGATACTTGATCCACTTGCTCTGGCAGGATGGGCTGGCCTTATAACTACAGCTTTTAACGCCCTTCCACTGGGATTCCTGGATGGCGGGCTCATATCCTCTGCAGTATTCGGAAAGAGAAGCCTTTATCTTTCTTATATATCAGTTCTTGCCATACTAGGTCTCGGGGTCATTTATCCTCCATGGATTGTCCTCGCTGTCTTCGCTCTCCTTGTGGGTTTGCGCGGTCCTCAGCCGCTTAACAACCACTTCAGGCTCAGGCCAAATGCAAAGGTTATGGCCGCAATAGCTCTGGTTGTCATAGTTGTAGGTATAGCACCATTTCCGTTTCAGACGTCACTGAACAGTTTTGCACTTTCAGCTTCTCAGAACAACTTCGTTACATATCAGGGGAATAACTCAGTTGTCGTCACCATGGAGATCAATAATACGGGTTCTTCAACACTTGTTCCAGCATTCGAGGTTTCACCTTCAGTTGCATTTACCATCTCGGGAAGAAGCAAGCCCATTTCACCAGGGCAGGGCTATAATTACAGCCTTGATCTGAATACCAGCGGATCTGTTCATCCAGGCTTCAATCAGTTTATAGTTTCAGTTTATTCAGGTAGTGTTGTCAAGACATTTTCTGTTATTGTCCTGAGCGTGAATCTGACCAAAGCTTTCATGTTCAATAATCAGGCTCCGTTATATCTGTCAGCAAATGAAAGCCAGCAGTTTTCGATTTCCCTGACACCACCGGCTGGTTCCAACATTTCAGTGGTTTCCATGATGTCTCCAGCATTAAACTATACCTACTACATTCCTCTTGCCACAGGGCCGTTGGCAGAATCCGCCAATGGATCAATTGTTCCAATAGAGCCCTACTCACCAAGTGCCCATACAAGGGGCCCAGCTCCTAGCATTATCAATTTAACGTTCGTCATGCCGCATCCGGTGAATGTATGGGAAATCGTGGCGTATAACAGCACGTATTATGCAGCTGTGGCTTACATAAAGGTGTCATGATAATGTTAGCAGCTTTTTTCATAAATCCCATAGCTGGATGTGGTGCTCTGCATGGTATGAAAGGTTCTGATTACATGAAGATGAGTGAGTGCGGAGAGTCAGTTTCAGTGAAGCTTGCAGTGGAATTCCTGAAAAGAATCGACTCCAGAAACGTCAGCTTTATGATACCTTCTGGACAAATGGGTGAAATAGCATTCAAAACTGCAGGTAAGGACAACTATGAGGTCATATACAGACCTGCTGAGCCTACAACTTCAGCAGACACAAGGGAATTCCTTGAGATAGTATCTGGCAAATCTCCAGATATACTGATTTTTTTCGGCGGAGACGGGACGGCGAGAGACATAGTGGATATGCACCCTGCCTTTCCCGTAATAGGAGTCCCTTCAGGGTCAAAGATGTACAGTTCAGTATTTGCAATCAGCCTGGATTCCGCCGTCACTGTGTTCAATGATGTCGCCTCAGGCATGGTGAAAGATTTTGTACCATCAGAGGTCATCGATCTTGATGAAAAAATATACTCCACTGGAAAAATAATGACCAGTTTTTATGGTGAGCTCATGGTGCCCAACAGTAGCCGGATTCTCATGGAATCAAAGGCAGAATATACAGATGATTATGTTCAGGATGCTGCGGAATATATACAGGATCACATGGAGAATGATGTTGATTATCTCATAGGTCCCGGCACTACTTGCAAGAGTGTTCTGGCTCTTTTTCATCTGAATGGCAGTATCCTTGGTTTTGATCTCTTCAGGAATGGTAAGGTTCTGGAAACAAATCTGTGTGAGGCAAGGCTGTTTGAAATCGTCGATAGCGGCACCAGAATGATCATCTCACCCATTGGCGGCCAGGGGTTTTTATTGGGGCGAGGTAACAGAGAAATTTCGCCAAGAGTACTCAAAAAATTTGATCCTCGTAACATAACTGTTATGGCCTCGCCAAGGAAACTTGAAAGCCTGAATGTGCTCTACATAGACACTGGTGGCGAAAAAGTAAACTTTCCACAATATGTCAGAGTGTTATATGGATACGGCAAATTTAAGATGGTTAAAGTGGTTCAATGACACGGTTTTACCGGAATCTATCAAAATCTATAATTATGTGATGCGGATACTCTAAGGTTGATTAAAACTGATTCAGAAAACCGCGGCTTTTCTGATCTTTCAAAATTTGTGAAAAGGTCTCCAAGATGGTACACGATCATCTGGTTAACAGCGGTTATACTGGTGTTTGATTACTTCCTTCTCCGGGACATATATATGGTTATAGTTGGTGTCCTTGGGTCATACCTTCTGGTTATAGGCATTGACATTCTCTTTGTGAAGATTGCCCAGGTTTATTTTCCTGTAAGGAGAATTCTGTTTCTGGATTTCCTCTCATTATTCATTGCATCGTGTTTCTTCTGGGCTGTTTACTTCTCCAGGATATTTACCAACCCGGAGGTTATGCTGATGGTATCAATTTCCTCAGCCACTCTC
>JAJZAW010000062.1 GCA_021799185.1 Thermoplasmata archaeon | reverse complement strand
TTCGGAGAGAATAGTAAAGGATTTCACCAGCCTAGGATATTCAATGGACTGGACAAGGCGTTTCACATCAGCCGATCCCTTCTATCAGAACTTTGTTGTGTGGCAGTTCGACAGGCTTCATGAGAAAGGCCTAATCAAGAGTGGCAGGTATCCAGTACTCTACAGCACTGATGATCAGAATGCAGTGGGCGAGGACGACATCAGCGATGGCGACATTGACAAGGTAACCATTGAGGAATACACAGCCGTGATCTTCAGGGGCACGGATTATTCACTGGTGGCCGCCTCGTTGAGGCCGGAGACCATATTCGGCATAACGAATCTGTGGATTTCGCCCGCAGGCGATTATGTTCTTGTGGAGATGGATGGAGAAAAATTTGCCATTTCAAGGCAGGCTGCGGAAAAGCTTGCTCTGCAGCGCGACGGTGTAACAGTTATTGGCAATATCCGGAATTCGCAGATTCTGTCGCAGGAATTCAGCGCGCCGCTGAGCGGCAGGAAACTTCGTGTATACCAGGCAGAATTTGTGGATCCCGACAACGGCACTGGTGTGGTCTATTCAGTGCCAGGGCACGCAATTTGGGACTTTGTCGCCATGAAGGAGTATGCCATAGGTGTTGAACCTGTCAGCGTTATAGAAGTCCCGCCCGATCCGGGAATTACGGTTAGCTCCCTGGTGGCTCAGTCAGGTATAGCCGGCATCGGTGATTCGGAATTAATTCGGGAGGCAACGCAGAAACTGTACAGGGAAGAATTCTATTCCGGAACAATGAACGGCAGAAACGGAAAATACTCAGGCATGACCGTCCAGGAGGCCAGGGAATCAATAAGAAATGACCTTTTTTCCCTGAAGCTTGGCTTCATTTTCTATGAAACCTCCAGGCATGCCGCAACCCGTGCAGGATCAAAGGTCGTGGTTGCAGTAATGAAGGATCAGTGGTTCATTGACTACTCCGTGCCATGGTGGAAAAAAGAATCCCATGATCTCGTGGGAAGGATGTCATTTTTCCCGGAGTTTTACAGAAATGCAATGAATGATGCCATCGATTGGCTTCGTGAAAGGCCATGTGCCAGGAGGAGGGGGATCGGCACCAGATTGCCATTCAACAGGGAATGGGTAATAGAATCTCTTTCTGATTCCACAATATACCCTGCAGTCTACACAAACTCAATCCAGCTAAGGGAGATATTCAGGCTGCTAGGAAGTATACCTGATGAACTGATGGATTTCATTTATGGATCCGGAGACAGGAATGTGCTTTCTGGATTTGACAGGACCATCCAGGACCTTGCTAATGAAGCAAGAAACAACCTGGAATACTGGTATGGCGTTGATATAAGGCTCACGGCACACCCGCATCTCAGCAATCACCTTTCCTTCTATGTTATGAATCATGCTGCGCTTTTCCCTGAGAAACTGCAGCCCAGGGGCCTGATAATATCCGGCCTGGTGATATCAAACGGAGCCAAGATCTCAAAAAGCAAGGGCAATGCAATATCGCTCCTCAAGATTTCCCACCGTTATTCTGCAGATCTTTACAGGCTGTTTGTTGCCGTCAATGCTGACATAGCTTCCACACTGGACTGGAACGAAGAGGAAATACAGGCAGTCAGGAAGAAATACGAAACTTTTCTGGCAATTGTTTCCAACCATGAGCATGATCCGGCATTTATTTCCACACAGATAGAAAACTGGTTTGAATCAAGGTTTAACCAGCACCTTGAAGAGTATTTCAAGGGAATGGAGAAATTTGATCTCAGGGGAGCCATAATTTCCATATTTTACGAAGTAATGAATGATATCAGGTACGTGGAGCAGAGGGGGGGAAATACAGCATATGCAGTATCCCGCATCCTTGATCGCTGGATTCTGGCCATGGCACCCGTGATACCACATACCTGCGAAGAGCTGTGGGAATCCATGGGCAGGAAAGGGTTCGTGAGCACCGCCATAATGGACATGACCCAATCTGGACCAGTTGACATGGAAATCCTTTCCGCAGAGAAGTATCTGCAGAAGTTGATACAGGATATAAGAGATATAATCAGGGCTACATCCATAGATCCTGCTGCCATAGATATCAGTGTGTGCGGCACAGAAATGAGAAAGCTTGCACTGATGCTGGCCGAAAACAGAGTATCTGAAGCAACGCCACGCCTGAAGCCCTTCATTGGCGACTACATGAAAAACAGGAGGAACATAGACACATCCATAAGCGGAGAAGCGGCCATTCTAAGGGAAAACCTCCCATATCTTGAAAGAACCTTCCAATGCCAGGTCAACATAGATGAGAACTCGCCTGTCCCCGGAAAGAAAATCGCCTGGCCAGGAAGGCCCGTCATAACACTGAAGGCAGTCCAGTGAAGAAATGAAAAAACCTTCCGGCGTCCATACCATTTCGATATTTAATTAAACAGATCAGGCATTTCGGCAATATGGCTCAAGAGAAGAATGGAAAATCATTCAATTCACCGCTGGAAGAGCGGGTATATTATTCAAGACTCCTTGGGAAGGATTCATCGCTGGTTCTGCACGGAGGCGGAAACACTTCCGTCAAGGTCACAGAAAAGGATCATACCGGCAAAGAAATCCCCGTCCTTCGTGTGAAGGGCAGTGGATCCGATCTTGCCACAATTACAGAATCCGGTTTCACAGGCCTCAGGATGGATGATCTTCAGGCTGCAAGAAAAATTGAGGAAATGTCTGATGAGGAGATGGTCTCCTACATGAGGAAGAGCATGGTGGATCCTTCAGAACCTTCACCAAGCGTGGAATCATTCCTTCATGCCTTCATACCACACAGATACGTGGATCATTCCCATTCAGATGCAATACTGTCCATTACCAACACAACAATGAAGCCGGATGAAATAAAAAAAATACTGGGAAAAGTAATAGTCATCCCGTACATTCCGCCCGGCTTCAAGCTGGCAAAAGCTCTTCTGGGGGCAATAGAGTCCATGGGCCCTGAGATAAAAGGGATTGTGCTTTCACGCCACGGCCTTTTCACCTTCGGTGACAGCGGAAAGGAAAGCTATGATAGACATATGGAGCTGGTTGCTGCTGCAGATAATTATATTAACGCAAAGCTGAAGGGCACCGATCTCTTTCCAAAGAGATACGAAAAGGCGGATGCCACTGCAGTAGAAGCAATGCTTCCGGCAATCCGTGGACACCTATCCAGGTCACGCAAGAATGTTCTGAAGGTTGCAACTGACGAGGCCTCATTGAAGATATCCATGTCATATGAAGCTGAGAAGCTGTCAACCAATGGCCCTGCCACTCCGGACATGCTCATCAGGACGAAGTACGATTACGCCTATATTGACGACGTGTCCAGGTTTGCTGAAGTCATTGATGCATTTGCCGCAAAATACAGGGAAGAATATGAGAAATATGTAAAAGGCTTCCCCATGCACGATCCGTACCCGTCATGCATGGTAATAAGAGGATACGGGCTCATAACTGCAGCAATTAACTCAAAGGAAGCATCAATAGCAATGGACCAGATGAGGCATTCTCTCCTGGTGAATGCAAGGGCCATGAGACTTGGTGGAAATTCATTCATATCAAGGAAAGAGGCCTATGACATGGAATACTGGCCACTTGAGGAAGCAAAATTGAAGAAATTCCGGCCACGCCCACTGGAAGGGCATGTATCCGTAGTCACCGGTGCAGCAAGCGGGATTGGACTTGAGGTAGCCAGGAAACTTTCTCAGAATGGATCAGTGGTCATTGCGTGCGATCTTGACCCTGAAGTGGCAGCCGTTTCAAAGACTATTGCATCAGAAACTGGGAATCCTGTTGTTCCAGAAATCATAGATATTTCAAGCGAAGAGGCTGTTGAAAAGGCATACAGGAACGCAGTGATTGGGTTCGGCGGGGTTGATGTGCTGTTCAACAACGCCGGGGTCCTTAAGAGCAGCCCTATTGAAGATACAACTGTGGAAGATCTGGATCTGCATTACAGGGTCAACGCACGTGGGACTTTTCTGATGACCCGTGGGGCATTCAGGATAATGAAAACGCAGAACGCAGGTGGCAACATGGTTTTCAATATTACTAAAAACCTTACAAATCCCGGCCCCGGAATGCTATCATACGGATCCACAAAGGCATTTGCCGCACATGTCTGCCACTATGTTGCAAAGGAGGGTGGAAAGTATGGAATACGGGCCAACATCGTCAATCCAGACAAGATATTCAGGGGATCAAAGATATGGGAAAACGGTGTTCTTGAAGCCAGGGCTAAGGCAAAGGGCCAGACAGTGGAACAGTATAAGACACAGAATCTTTTGAGAAGGGAGGTATTGCCTGACCATGTTGCCAATGTTGTGCTTGCACTGATAAACGAGGACATCTTTGGAGCCACAACAGATGCAATGATACCCATTGACGGAGGCGTTATCTGAATAAAAGTTCCTTCAGTACCCGGGCAATTCCAAGATCAATGCCAAAATTCCTGAAATCCCTCTTCACTGCCCGGATCGCCGCAATGTTTGCAGGCCTTGCAAGCCGACCATTTCTTGCATCCATAAGAAGGGAGAATAGCCTCTGGTAATGGCCGAATTTTTTCCGCACATCATTTCCGTACCTTATTCTTATCTCATGAAGATCGTCCTCCCTGGACAGAACCCGGTAAAGTGTCTCTGCACAGTGGAGAGATGGGAGGATCCCCTCTCCGGTTATGGGGCTCACGGTTCCAATTGATTCTCCCACGCCTATTACTCTGCCTTGAAACATTCTGTGGAACAGGGGCTTCAGCCTCAGGTCCCTGGCCATTACTGCTGAATGTGCAGGATTGCCAAGGCTTTTTCTTATGAGATCCTGTGAATCTGAACCGGCTCCAACATGGAAGCCATGTTCCAGGGGGAATTCCCAGAAATATCCCTGGCCTCTAGGGAAATATCTGAAATAAAATCCGGTGTGGCCCGCTGATGCTGTAAGGTATTCAGTGGTATGCATTGTGTAATCATCCGGAGCAGCACCGAGATAGTGCCTGGAAATCCCTGTGGCATCAACGAGGATGTCATTGTCTCCGGGCCAGGGCGCCTGTGATTGCATCACGCCTACAGGAGAAACCAGATCTGCCTCAAACCGGTTCTTGTCTATTGTACACAATCCAGCTGATCTGAAATGAAGTTCCGGCATATCTTTGCCAGTCAGGATAACGGAATCTGCTACCCTCTGTATGTATTCATCTCCTTCTGCACCTGCTAACCTGGCAAAATCCCTGAAAGTGATTTCATTTGTTGCATATCCGCATGGAATCCTGAAGCCGGGCTTCTTTGGATCATAAAGCTTAACATCGATGCCTGAATTGAAAAGCCTTCTTGCAAGGTACGATCCTGCAATCCCTGATCCTGCTATTATTATCACCCTGGAGCATGTTACCCGTAAATAATACCTGTTGCGATATACCGGTTGAATGAAGATTGCCATAAAGTTCGGCTACCTTGGATGGGATTTCAGCGGATTTCAAGCCGGAAACGGGGAAAACAGCGTGGAGGACACTATCTCTGAAAATCTTGAATTGATCGGCACATCTCCGGAGATACACTGTGCCGCCAGAACTGACAGAGGCGTCTCTGCCCTCTCCAATGCCTTCACCTTGGAAACCGGGCTCCCTGCGCAGCGTATACTTGGATCACTGAACTCCATGGTTGACAGCATGATATTCCACTCATGGAGCTATGTTCCGGATTCCTTCAATCCCAGGCACTGCGAAAGCAAGACTTACCGCTATTTGCTGGACAAGGATGATGTAGAGCACCAGGAGCTTATTCTCCCCCAGCTCAGCATGTTCACCGGCACCCATGACTTTTCCTCATTTTCTAGGCGTGACGGAAGGAATCCCATCAGGACAATAGATTCCGTCCATATGACAGAGGAACGTGGCATAATAATGATAGATTTCACTGCCAGGAGTTTTGTCTGGAACCAGATCAGAAGCATTGTTGCATTTGTGCTGGAAAGCAATGCTTCAGGAGAGGTACGGGATCCATTCCTGCTGGAGGGCCGGTATCCGAAGGTTGCACCTGCAGCCCCACTGATTCTAATGGATGTCAGGTATCCTGATTTGACATTCAGCGCATCGGCAGGAAGATCAAAACTCTCGGCATTCAGCCGGAGAATGAGGGAATTGCAGTTCCGCGGATTGGTTTCACATGAGTTGCTGGATGGAATCACAGGAATAAGTAGTAATATGAGGAGATAATCCACTTCGAATGGGATACAGGGCACAGGCCATCTCCATCAATGCTTCAAGGGCCATCTATGCCCTGAACTGGTTCAATATTGCGCCCGGTCTTCAGTACATATCCAGGGACCTTGACCTTTCGCTTGTTCAACTGGGTGTAATGACAACAGCATTTTATATTGGCCTATCGGTATTTCAGCTTGTTGGAGGTTTGCTGGCATCAAGAATTGGCAACAGGGCCACGGCTTCCCTGGGCATAACCATACTTGGAGCTGCAGTGATTGGAACAGGATTTTCCCAGAATCTTCCTGACCTTTTCACATCACGCCTCTTTGCAGGCATTGGATCTGCCCTCTTCTTCTCCCCTGCACTTGGAATGATTTCCGAGATCGTGCCCCAGGACAAATACAGTTTCCATGTCGGATTGTTCAATGGCTCATTTAATCTGGGCGGAGGAATAGGAATAATAGGCTGGAATTTTCTTGATCAGGCATTCAGCTGGCGTACCCCGCTCTTTCTCTCAGGAGGCATAATGATTGCACTTGCTGTTGAAAACTATATCATCCTTAGGGGTGCAAGGGCAAACACCTTTGGAACCAGGGTCTTCAGCAGGGCAGGTGAGGTTCTCAGATCGAGGCTCATATGGATCCTGCCCATTGCGGCGCTTTCAGGCATCCTTTCTGAGACGGTGATTGGGCAGCTCTTTGTTTACTATGCTGAAACGGGCCTCCGCATGTCTCCGGATATTGCAAGCGCACTGGGCACCACCTATCTTATCATAGGCTTTTTTGGTGGAATGATTGGAGGCTATATTTTCGGGAAGACAAAGAAAAGGATTCTTATGTTCCTGGCATGGTCGCTCATGGTTGGCCTATTCACTGCTGTAATATGGGCCACATCAAATTTCCTGCTGCTCTTCCTTCTTCTGGTGCTTCTGGGCATCCTCACTGTAAATGTTCTGTCCATGCTCTACACCCTGACGGCTGAAGGCACCAGGGATCGTGGCATGGTCTCATTCGCCCTCTCATTCGTAAACTTTGTGCAGAATATTATAGGATCCTTTAGCCCATTATTGTTTTCCCTCGTCTATGATCATTCCAACTATGCATTTTCCTGGATTACCATAGGAGCCATAGGCGCCGCCTGCGTATCTGCCGGATATCTGTCGCTGGGATACCTTCGATCTGAAATATACGGCAGACAGCCATTTTTTAATACTGATTCCAGATAATCATCAGTGTTATTCTCAGCAGTTTCAGAAAAATTCAACCAGCTCTCAGCAACCCGGAAAAGGCTGGAACTTACCCAGATACTGGTTGATCTTTTCAAAGAATCCGGAAAGGATCTTAAAATGCTGACCTACCTGATCCAGGGGAAACTTGGCCCTGATTACCTGGGCATTGAACTGGGCCTTGCGGACAAGCTCATTATTACTGCACTTGCAGGCATATCCGGAAAAACTGAGGATGAAATTAACGCCATGTTCATTAAATCGGGGGACCTTGGATCTGTGGCAAAGGAGGTTACAGAAGCAAAGTCTCAGAATTCCCTCTTTTCGCACGATCTTACTGTGGATGCAGTCCACTCCTCGCTTATGAAGCTTGCTTCCGTAAAGGGAGAAGGAAGCGTGAAGAACAAGATCAGGATATTCCAAGATCTCCTGCTTAATGGAACTCCTGATGATGCACAGTACATTACAAGAATTGCAACGGGCAAGCTCAGGCTCGGGGTATCCGACGCAACAATACTTGATGCTCTCGTGAGTGCTTTCTCCACTCCGGATAAATCTTCTGAAATAGATGAGGCATACAATTTCCACCCGGATATAGGCTATGTAGCCGACCTGCTGTCAAGCGGACGTGAATCAGAGCTTCTAAATGTTGGGCCCGAGCCCATGGTGCCTGCCAAGGTAATGCTGGCAGAGAGGCTTCCGGACATACAGCAGATACTGCAGAAGATGGGTGGGAAGGCTGCCTTCGAATACAAGTATGATGGAATGCGGACTCAGATACATTATTATGGGGGCCAGGTAAGGATCTTTTCAAGAGGCACTGAGGAAACCACTTCAAATTTTCCGGACATAGCAAGGAACTTCAAGTCCACTTTTTCCGTGGATTCTTGTATCCTTGACGGCGAAGCAGTGCCCTATAATCCAGAAACTGGAGAGCTGTATCCTTTCCAGATGGTTTCTCAGCGTCGTGGAAGGAAATATGATCTTGACAGGCTGGAAGCAGATGTCCCACTTGTGGTATTCCTCTTTGATGTCATTTACCTGAACGGTGAACCTTTGCATCGAAAACCCTATCCGGAAAGGCGCAAGATACTTGAAAGTCTGTTCTATCCCAACGATTCCTTCAGAACAGCCACTCAAATTGTGTCGGATGACCCGGAAGAGGTTCAGAAGTTCTTCGATGAATCCATCAACTCTGGCTGCGAAGGGGTGGTTGCTAAAAATGTGACTGATCAGTCCATATACCGTGCGGGTGCAAGGGGATGGCTATGGATCAAGCTGAAGAGAGATTATCAGTCCGAGTTCGAAGATTCTCTAGATCTGACAGTTATCGGCGCATTCAGTGGCCATGGCAGGAGGAAGGGCACATATGGAGCGCTTCTCATGGCTGCGTACAACAGCGACACTGATGTTTTTGAATCCATATGCAAGCTGGGCACTGGCTTCACCGATGACGTGCTCTTTGCATTGCCGGGAAAGTTCAAGGACCGCATTGTGCCAGACAAGCCGGCAAGGGTTGAATCGCTTCTTCAGCCCGATGTATGGATCGAACCTTACTTCGTCATGGAGATAATAGGTTCTGAGATTACCGTGAGCCCTGTCCATTCATGTGCATTTGGAAAAGTTGAAAAGGGCGCCGGACTGGCCATAAGGTTTCCAAGATTCACAGGCAAATGGCGCCAGGATAAGAAACCCGAGGATTCAACAAGCACTCAGGAGATACTGGAAATGTTCCATGATCAGAAAAAAAGAATTAAGGGCTGAAAAGCCCTAAAATGGGAATTGTTCAGAAATCGTCTCTGGGTGGTCTTCCCCTTCCGCCCTGGTTATTGTTGTTGTAGTAACCGCCGCCGTTTCCGCCTCTTCTGAAGTTTCCGCCGACGTTTATCCTCGGGCCTCTG
>JAJZAW010000061.1 GCA_021799185.1 Thermoplasmata archaeon | reverse complement strand
GGCTCATAAAGGTCTTCCGTGGATACCGTACCCCTTTCCCTTTCCACCGGATAGAGGAAGTTCCTGTACCACCTGCCTGTCTCAAGGAATTCCCCTGCAGATTCAAATGAGACTGACAGATTTCCGCTTTCAACGCTAACAGTGCGGCCGTTCCTGGTTGCCCTGTATGTTCTGGATCCCTCCCTTATTGTTTCATGATAACTTCTGAATGAGATAAGCGGTATGATTCTGATTCTGGCAGTGGCTGCACCTGAAAAAGTATATCTTATGCTTATCTGGTCAGAAAGGGGATGAATGGCGATCTCTTTTTTGACCTCAACGCCGCCTATGGAGTAGCTGAAGGTTGGAACAGGGAAGTCGGAAAACTTTTGAAGGTTGCGGTATCCTTCAGGGAACACAACATCCCCATAATAATTGGTATCCAGTGAAACCTCGCCGGAATCCGTGGTCACCACCTCGAATATCTTGTTGACAAGCACCATCCTCAGGAAATGCTTGTCCACATTTCTAACCAGAATTCCATGATATGATCTGGTGTTGGCAATGCTCCCTGTCGATGATGCATAACTGCCGTTCCGGTTTGTGATTATCCATTCCCCTCCGGGAATCATGCAACAATAACCGGATACGAGAATATACATATATTGCTTCTACAATGAAAATACAACAGGATGGCCATGGCAGATGGTACCGGGGATGGGTTGCATGCTGATCTGCAATCAGTGCTGCGGCGCTGGGACGCGACTGTTGGATGAAATTAACTGAAACATAGAATCCTGAATTTCCACAGGGAACCTGTTCAATGGGCAATAAGGAAATCCAATGCCCAAGCCGTTCCGGCAGATCCGAAACACCTCAGCAATCCACAATATAATTCGAATAAAGGCAGATTCAGCCCGCATTCTTCCATGCAATTGAATAAGTAATGGCAACAGAGCGGGATTGCCGGGGTAGAGTCACACAGACCGCCAGGGAATGAAATGGCGGGGAACCCCATATATGGGCGGATTCAGTGAAGTGAAGAGCATATGCAGAGGAAGAACATTTGCAGCAAGGGTAAATTTGTGTCGGGTAATTTGGAAATGGACTTGGAAGCATTCTCACCTACCAAAAAGGTTTAAGGCAACATCACTCTTCTTCCTCCGTAATGGTAAGATATCTCCCACTGGGTAACGGGAGAGTCCTGGTCAGCTTTGACAGGGACTATCGCCTTGTGGATTTCTATTTTTCAGGATCGCAGGCAGAGAACCATGCAATGGGCCATCCTTTCAGGCAGGGGCTCTGGGTTAACGGGAAATTCAGCTGGCTCAGCGCTCCAATGATAACCGGGTCAGACTACATGGATCACACAATGGTGGGCCTCAACATCTATGAGTATGAGGGGATATCATTCAAATCCGAGGATTTTGTTGACATATACGACGACGTATATGTTCGGCGGATGAGAATAAGGAACAACTCGCAGGAAAAAAAGGAACTCAGGGTATTCTTTCACCAGAATTTCTATATCTATGGCAATAACATCGGCGACACAGCAATGTTCTATCCCGAAGGCAATTCAGTGGTTCATTATAAGGGGCGCCGCTACTTCCTGTGCTCAACAATCGACAGTCTTGGATGTCAGATGGATCAGTACGCCATGGGCGTTAAGGACTTCCTTGAGATGGAAGGAACCTGGAAGGACGCAGAGGATGGAATACTGTCCATGAATCCGGTTGCAATAGGATCGGTTGATTCTGTCATAAGGCACACGCTCAATTTGGAACCGGGGCAGGAGGCGGACCTCTTCTACTACATAGCATGCGGCAGGAACCTGGATAAGGTCTCCGCACTTCACAGAAATCTTACCTATGATCTGCTTGCCAGGATGGAGCTCCGAACTGAAAATTACTGGAGGCTGTGGTCAACAAAAACAATTCCGAAGATATCGGATGACTTATTCTCCCTTTACAGGCGATCCCTTTTCATTATACGGAGCCATCTGAACGATCTTGGTGGAATCCTGGCGTCAAGCGACAGTGACATACTCAAGTCAAACAGGGATGGTTATTACTATGTGTGGCCACGGGATGCTGCAATAGCGGCATTCGCTCTCATAAGGGCCAATCATCAGGGGCCTGCAAGGAAATTCTTCGATTTTTCCAGAAATACAATATCAAAGGAAGGCTATTACCTTCACAAGTATCTCCCCGACGGCAAGGTGGCCAGCAGCTGGCTTCCAAGGATCATGGCAGGCAAATCAATTCTGCCGATTCAGCAGGACGAAACAAACATAGTAGTGTGGGCGCTCTGGAAGCATTTCACAAAGATTAGGGACATAGAGTACATTGCTGATTTCTATGAGCCTCTGGTACTGAAAGCAGCAAAATTCATACTGGACTTCAGGGACCAGGATGGGCTTCCCCTGAGCTCATTTGATCTCTGGGAGGAAAGATACGGCGTGCATGCATTCACAGTTGTAACAGCCTATGCTGCCCTGAGATCTGCCTCCAAAATAGCTGATACCTTTGGGGACGCGTCATTTTCCAGGGATTACAACCAGGCAGCTGACCAGATGAGGGAACAGTTTGACAAGAAATTCTTTCTTGAGGATTCTGGCTATTATGCCAGGGCAATTGTTGATGGCCAGCCAGATAGGACGGTGGATAGTGCCATAACGTCAACATTTCTCTTCGGCATGAAAGATGCCAGGGATTCACGTGTGGAAAGAAGCATGAAGGCAGTGATGTCCAGGCTCTGGGTCAGCACCACCGGGGGAATTGCCAGGTATGAGAATGATTACTATCAGCGGGTCAGGGAAGATCCTGCGATTCCAGGAAACCCGTGGATCATAACCACCCTCTGGGCTGCACAGTATTACCTAAGGATCGGTGAAACGCAGAAAGCGCTTGAATTGATAAACTGGGTTGTGGCTCATAAGGAAAAAAGCGGCATACTTTCAGAGCAGATCAACCCCTATGATGGCACACCACTTTCTGTATCTCCACTTGTATGGAGCCACGCTCAATTTGTCATTGCAATGAATGAGCTTGAGCGAGTGAACCAGGGGCAGGGGATCAATGGAACAGGGTGATCTTTCAATTATTCAGGCAAACAATAAATAAAATATTGTAAAAGAGGATACAGAGGAGTAATGAGCGATCAGGAAGATGAAATCAAGAAATGGGAGCAGACGGTGTACAGCAGCGCACCGGACCCAACTGATAAGCAGAAGATATCAATTGTTGTTCTCATAGGAGTGATGTACGCTGTGATGGTATTCCTGGTCTACCTTCTGGCTATTCATGCCATAGCTGTTGCTCCGGTCTAATGCGCACAACAGATGAAATAAGCATATGGTGGAACTGATTGATTAAGCTTCAGAAATCAAATATGGCAGGCGTCTCTGCGGTAACATTCTTTGTCAGGGATGTAACCATGGCAACCTGGTGGATACAGGATCTGACTGGCCTTGAACCGGTTTTCACATCCGAAAACTTTTCAAAATTCATGATAGGAAACACTGAACTGGGACTCCATATTGCTGATAAGAAAACAGGACCAGGGACTGCCGGCAGTGTTGCATACTGGGATGTGAAGGATCTGGAAACCGCAATAGTGGATTTTCTGTCCCTGGGCGGGTGCCTTTACAGGGATCCCGTAAACGCATCAGATGGAGCCAGGGTGTGCCAGGTAACCGATCTCTTCGGCAATGTCTGGGGCCTCAGGGAACATGTTCATAGCTGAGCGGTCATCATCCTGTGCAGTTACAGGTCCGTATCAGCAACAAGCCTATCCAGCTGTCTTTATTTTCTCCAGCCTTTAGTTTCCACAATAGCTACATCCCTCTTCCCAATGATCAGGCAATCAACACTTTCATTTCCAATTGGGAAAATATACTCCATTGCGGCAGGCACGCCATCCGGTACCACGGTCTTCATGGCGCCAATGGAACCGGCCCATGAGCCGCTAAGGTAATTATCAGGGCGCTCCCTGGCAATTAACTTGTATCTCATCTTTAGATCACCAAGAATCTCTTCTGCAGGATCTGTCTGATAACTTTCCTTGTGATACAGGCAACTGGCAAATATCCGCTCCATCTTATATCAAAGGAGCCAGTCGATATAATTATTTCAGCCGGCTGGTAAGGGTATTAAACTGGCACGGATATATTCCTGGATCTACAATGCCCATAAGGGCAGCACAGGTTCTCCAGCATTTTCGGTGGCTGCCATTAATCGCCGGTGTTGCTTCAAGGTATCATAATGCACTCTGGATTCCGCCGCTGGAAATGTTAATGAATCATGGCTATGCGAATGTCATTGCCATCAATGAACAGTGGCAATCAGTTTGAAAGGTATGATTCCAGATGGGCGATGGCCGCCCCGGCTGGGCCTGTTCACGGCCACAGGCTAAATTTACCTTGCGTCATCTGGCACACTCTCCGGCAGTATGCCACCTGAATTCGAAGCGGGTTCAGTTACAATGTCTGCCCTGGCACAGATACCTTTTCCATGGAGTATTTGCCGCCCTCTTCCTTTGGCAGTGAGATATGTTTGACAAAAGGCTGAAAGCAGGAGTGCCTATTGCACCGGCATCCCTGACTGCACCGCAGCTCCCGATGCCGGCTTTTCATGTATTGTATGTATTCGTGGCACTCCGTTTATCCATGGACATATGGTAATTATGCCTGTCTTGTTTTCATTTCAGGTTTAATGTCGGCTCTCCCTCCGGAGGGAAAGGCAAGATTGCCTTACGCCTTCACGTTATTTTCTTTCTCTTCATTCACAGTTTTCGCAGGCCTGATCAACAGTTCCCATAGGAAGAATATGCCTGTAATGGCTGCGAATATCCATAGAGTAGCTGTAAAGCCGAAGTACTTCACTGAGAACATGTATCCGATGAGTGGCATCAGGGCTGACATTATCATCATGGATGAACTGAAGAATGAAGTTGATGTTCCGATCTCCTCAGGCTTGAATGTTGTGTTTGCTATCTGTATTCCAAGGGTCCAGGCAATGCCATCTGGTATTGCCGCAATGAGGAATGCCAGGACAAAGAAACAGATTGAAACTGAGCTCAGTGCAAGAAATATGGCAGAGATCAGTGCAATGGTAACGGCGAAGACCATGTAAGGCCTCCTGTTCTGTATGGGCGATTTCAGTCTTATGATGAATCTTGTGATGACATCACCAACAAACATGGCCGCGAAGAGATAGAACACCGTTGTTGCCGAAAGGCCAAGTACCCCGCCGTACATAACTCCATATGAGAATATTATGTAGAACGGTATTGTGTAGGCGAACGCTGCAATAACCGCCCAGTTGAACTGCCTGTTCCTGAAGAGGGAAGCGATGCTGGCATTCCCCGTATGGCCCTTAGCCTCCATGTACTGCAGTGAATAATTCCCCCTGAGCGAGGCAACAAATGGTATTGCAACGAATGCCATCACTGCGAATATGAGAAAGATTTCCTTGATGCCAAGGTGAAGAAGGTATCCTGTCACGAAGGGTGCTATGATTAGCGCAAGTGCAACCCAGAAGGAAAATGACGCCTGTTCAACCTGCCTCCTTGCCTGATCCTTTGAGGCCATGCCTGCCATGGTCATGAACGAATCCATGACAAGTCCTGTTATGAAACCGTCCACAATCATGAGAACATATACCTCTGCAAAGCCAGATGCAAATATGTAGAGGGGCATGGTGATTCCAAGAAGCAAAAGGGATATGATCTCAACGGTCTTCAGCTGGCTCGGCCTGAATTTTCTCATTAGGAATGCTGCCACTGCAAATGCAAGCGTGAACAGCGCGAAACCTATGCCTATTTCAAATGAATCCATGCTGAACGCCAGTCCAAGCGATCCTATTGACGTCTGGTAGAACTGCAGAAGGAACCTTCCCATGAAGGCTGCTATTATGATGAGCCATTCAGCTCCGCTGATCAGCCCGAAGTCAAGACCGACTTTTCTTAAACTCTTAGCTTGTGTGTTTGCCATGATTGACTATATGGTCAACGAATATAAAAACATTATGACTGACCAGTCAATTAATACTGACCAACCGATTTATACATATAGATCAACCGCATTACCATATATATGAATAAGGAAAATGATAAGGAGGAAAAGATACTGAATGCTTCGATAAAGGTGTTCTCGAAGAAAGGATACGATATGGCAACTATTGATGAAATTGCAAAGAAAGCCAGGGTAAGCAAAGGCATCGTGTTCTTCTACTTCAAGAAAAAAGACAATCTCATAGAGCG
This sequence comes from Thermoplasmata archaeon, assembly GCA_021799185.1. Classification (GTDB taxonomy): domain Archaea; phylum Thermoplasmatota; class Thermoplasmata; order Thermoplasmatales; family Thermoplasmataceae; genus UBA509. The sequence goes on along the minus strand of JAJZAW010000061.1, from coordinate 3,988 downwards.
TGCCGCTCTCCATTCGGTTCCGGTTGATGAGATTTCAGGTGTGAACAGCAGAAGTCACGAAAGCGCAACGGAACTCCTGACAGATTTCGGCATGTCCTTCCTGAAGAAATACGAAAATCCTGAACTCCGGAATCTGCTCCTGATGACAATAGCCAGCAAGGAGAAGTACAGGCAGATCGAGATGGCACTGAGGGCAATGTGTTTTCAGGAAATGAATAAAATGTTCTCGAAACTGGAGGAGTTTGAGGGAACGGGTGTGCCAGCACCCGTCAGAAGAGCATTTTTTGGTGCCCTGCTCTGCTATGTTGTGTGGTGGAAAGACAATGAGATGAATCCGGAGGAGTATGTGAGATCGCTTACCGACAGGATTCTGATTTCTATCCGGGATGCAAGCGGTTCAAAAAATCTTAAATTACCCTATCGTTAAATTTTCATATTCTGTTCTTCCCTGGATTTTCATGGAGTAAGGTCTTACCTACATTTATTGCCAGTTGTTGCATCATTTTTTTGTAAGGGGAATATGGATGGCTAGCCAGATACGAGAAGTTTATGCACAAGTGAAGCAATAGCCTCATAGGTGTCCATCGGCATGGTTGGCGGAATTAATAACATAGATCTCGATAAATTGAAGGCGGAAGTTCTGGAATTTGAACCGGAGCTTATTGAAATGAGGAGAAGGCTTCACAGAAACCCGGAACTTTCGTATAAGGAATATAGCACTTCGAAATTTGTAGCCGACTCCTTAAGGAAATATGGAATAGAAGTGGTCGATAAGGTTGGAGGCACAGGGGTTGTCGGCATCATAAGGGGCACTTCAGGAAAGATAACAATCGGTCTCAGGGCAGACATGGATGCACTTCCAGTAGATGAACAGACCGGTCTTCCGTTTGCCTCTGAAAATCCAGGGGTGATGCATGCTTGCGGCCATGACAGCCATACTGCCATGCTGCTTGCAGCTGCAATCATTCTGTCAAAACATAAAAGTGAATTGAAGGGTAATGTGAAATTCCTGTTTCAGCCTGCTGAGGAAGATGGCGGTGATGGCGGTGCCCTTCCAATGATCAGGGATAGTGCGCTGGAGAACCCCCACGTCAGCCACGTTTTTGGCCTGCATGTTGTCAGTGACTTCCCGGTCGGTACCTTTGCAACTCGAAAGGGTCCGCTTATGGCGGCCCCGGATGGTTTCAGCATTTTAGTAAACGGGAAAGGTGGACATGGTTCGGCGCCTTCTGATGCCATAGACCCAATTTACATCGGAACCCAGATAATTAATGCAATTTACGGAGTAAGGGCAAGGCAGATAGATCAACGTGTTCCAGTTGCGGTTTCAGTTTGCATGGTGAAGGCCGGAAGCAAGGATAACATAATACCGGATCAAATGTATATGGAAGGTACCCTGAGGACTCTTGACGAAGGCGTGCGTAAAACCATGAAGGAAAAGATCATAAATGTCGCAGAGAGCATAGGGCGCAGCTTCGGAGCATCCGTGGAATGCAAATTCATTGAGAATGCCTACCCCGTAACCGTTAATGATCCGGAAATAACTGAAGATGTGATAAAAATTCTTGGAACTGTAAAAGAAATGAAGGTCTTAGAAATAGATCCGGTGATGGGCGGGGAAGACGTTTCCAGATTTTTGCAGAAAGCGCCTGGAACATATTACTTCCTTGGTACGAGAAACGAGAAAAAGAATATCGTTTATCCAAATCACAGTTCTAAATTCACAGTGGATGAGGATTTCATGAAATATGGCGTTCTTTCCCATGTTCTGATCGCAATGAATTTTGCGAACAGATGAACGCTTCAATACCGCCACGGTAACCGCAGCCCCGGTTATAATTTCAGGTTTATTCCATTATTTATTTGGAAAAAATCAGGATTCAGCAGGACATTTACATGCGAATTGAACGCAGGAATGAGTGTGTGCCCATTTCTTTTGGATATTATTAAAAGAGCAGTTAATGTAGGATATGATTTGTGATTCTTTTAGTTGCTTTGATGTTGCAATCATGGCACCGGCTGAAATGGATATCCTTCGATCTTGTTTCTTCATCAACTCATGTTTTACATACATAATTATAGAAAATTACAATATAGCCGTGTATAATATGCAATAATATAATTTTTTTTAATAGTCTTTAAAAAACTATAATAATGGCGTATTTTTATCCCGCAGATGGACAAAGAATACACAATACTGCCAGGTTCCAGTGTGGAGCAAGGGGAGCTGAGAAAAAATTCAATCGGGGCCTTCAGGCTGCTCTGGCAGGCGATGGGAACCATGTCAATAGCAGCCGACGCTGCATATCTTCTTACTGGCGTTGCTTTTTTTGCCTTGGGCGCCACCCCATTATCCATTCTGTTGGGGATAATCTTTTACCTATTCATTATGAATACCGGATACCAGTTCTCCAAATATGTCAGTTCTTCTGGAAGCTATTTCAGTTTTACCGGGAGCAGTCTTGGAGGTAAAATTGCAACTTTTCAGGGATGGAACATGATATTTTACGGCACTCTGGGCTATTCTGGATTCGGTTTTCTTGGCCTGGCAGCATTTATCACGCTTATTAATCCAACTTATTCTGGCCTGATATTCTGGTTGCCAATTGTCATTGCAGCAGCATTCGTGGCTTTCCTGTTCACATGGTTCGGCATAAAGGTATCAACTGAATACCAGATTATCGGAGGCCTCATTGAGGTGGCAATTCTTATTGTTGGATCGCTCATCATAATTTTCAACGCTGGTTCTGCAAACACAATCGATGTTTTCACAACGAAATTCCTGCCAGGGGGGATTCCGCAACTCTTCTATTCAATGATATACTCCGTTGTATTATTCTTTGGCACCACCCTTTCCATAACATCGCTGGCAGAGGAAACAAAAGAGCCACAACAGGCAGTGGGAAAAGCTCTAATCAGTACAGTGTTCGTTGCCGGAATAACACTACTGCTGGTATCCTATGCATTTACAGTGGGTTATGGTCCAACTCTGATGAGCAATTTCGCCAATTCCCCCGATCCTGGGCTTGTTTTATTCAGGCGGGCTAGCTACATCTTATTTGCCCTGCTCATTGTATTTACAATAAACAGTTTTATGGGTTACAATGTGTCGGTCAGCAACGGCAATTCGAGAATATTTTACAGGTTTTCAAGAGATAGAATAATGTTTATACCAAAAGCTGTTGGTGAAGTTCACAGAAAGCATGGCTCTCCTGCTATGGCGGCACTTTTTGTTTTCATAATATCACTTGTGCCCGCAATAATTTTCGGGCTACTGTACGGCCCGGAGGCGGGGGGGCTTGTGATGCTCTACGCGAATGCCTATTCTGCCTATACAGAACACATCATAGTGTCTGTAGGTTTGCCATTGTACGCCCGTAAAATCGGCAAATTTAAACTGCTTCAGCATCTGGTATTTCCGGTTATCGCAATCGGCGTCCTGGCTGCTGTGATATTTTTCTCGCTTTATCCCTCACCGCCAGCTTACCCGTACAATATGGCAGCTTATGTTGGAATAGGCTGGATTCCTCTCTCCGGTATATTAACCCTAATTGAATTGAAATTGCACCCAAACGTGGTTACAAAAGCTGGCCAGCATAATATCAAAATGCCCCCGCCATTGATGCAGGAGGAATCTAAGTGAGTAATATTTAACAAGCGCCAAGCACAACCAAATAAAAACAAGATCAGAACCTCGTTCCTGAGGCTTCTGATAAATTTTCAAAACTTCTCATCTTATTGTCATCAAAGAAATCCTGTACTTAAGTCTCACATAATATGATTAAAAACCACGGGAAGGCCCACCTGGATGCCCATCAGATAAATGGCATAATCCTTAGTATAGAAATCCTAAGAACCATTATGCCGTGAGCCGGTATAAACTCAAAGGTTTAATGCCATACAGAATTTAATATACTTCCAGATCATGAACATTCATGGATCAGGAAGACCTGAACAATGAATTCTCAAGGCTTGACAGAAGCGACCT
>JAJZAW010000060.1 GCA_021799185.1 Thermoplasmata archaeon | reverse complement strand
TCCAGGCTGTGTCCGCTGTGGTCGAAGTGCAGGTGGGAATGTATTATGAATCTGATCTCGCCGGGGCTCATGATGCTGCTAATCTGTGGAACAAGATCACTGGTCTTCTCTATTTCATAGATTTTCCTCATCTTTTCGCTTTCAGGGATACCTATTCCACTATCTATCAAGGCTGAATAATCCCTGCCCCGGAGAAGCATGACGTTCAGCGCAAGCTTAACCCTGCCGCTACTGGTTTCACGGAAAAATCTGCTCCAGATTGGCCTTGGAACGATACCGAAATATGCACCAGGATCAAGAGTGAAAAAGCCGTCCTGCAGCAATGTTGCCTCAAATTCACCGGTCTTCACGCTGGCATCCCCCCAAAATCATCAGGCCTGTCCCTGATCCTGCCAACCTCCCTTATGTAATCCGTTATGGCCGTATCTTCCAGATTGCTTACATCTCCAGGGTCCTGGCCCAAAAAGGCTCTTTTTACGACTCTCCTCACTATCTTGCCGTTCCTGGTTTTGGGCAGCTGTGGAAGCCATATAGTAAACTTCGGAAGGAATGATCTGCCCATACTATCTTCAATTTTCTTCCTGATGGCGTTCATTGTTTCCTCATTGTTTGCTCCTGTATAGAATACGACAACTGATTCTCCCTTCACGGCATCGGGCACTCCTATGACCGCAGATTCAGAAACGCCGGGCACTTCCATCACCGCATTCTCAATCTCATTTGGTCCAAGCCTCTTTCCAGACACCTTTATGACATCATCCGATCTTCCGAACAGGAAGTAATAACCATCCCTATCCCTCAATGCCCAGTCTCCCTGAACCCATACGCCATGGAATTGTGACCAGTATGTTTCAAGATATTTCTCCGGTTGCCCCCATATTCCCCGGGTCATGGAGGGGCAGTGTCTCTTTGACACAAGGTATCCTACCTGATCCAGCACTTCCGTTCCGTCTTCGCTGAATACTGATGTATTCATGCCAAGCCCGCGGTACAGGCACCTGGGTGTGAGTGGTATGGCAGGAGTCGAGGCCAGAAAGCAGCCGATTATGTCAGTTCCTCCTGAAATGTTCGCTATGGGGGTTTTTCCAGATCCGATCTCCCTGAAAAGCCATAGCCACGATTCCTCGTCCCATGGCTCGCCCGTGGATCCGAAAACTCTCACGGATGGCATTGGTAAGGCAGCGTTTCTGGATTTCAGTGATCTTACCAGTGTGGGAGATACACCGAGAAGCGTAATGCCGTGCGATGAAATTATCTTCCAGAGCCTTCCAGTGTCAGGGTAATCAACTGCTCCATCATAAACGAAAATTGAACCGCCAAGTGCGTTTGCTCCAAGAATTGACCACGGGCCCATCATCCAGCCAAGATCGGATATCCAGAAGAGGGTGTCATCCATTCCCATATCCATATAATATTTCACTTCCTTCACAATATTTATAAAGCTACCACCGTGGACATGCACAGTTCCCTTTGGTTTCCCGGTGGTACCGGAGGTATAGAGCATTATTGCCGGGTCCTCCGATTCAGTATCTGCAGATTTAACATATGTTCCCGATTCAACGCTCTTCCAGAAGTCATGGGCATCAGATGATCCTGCGTCCTTGACTATGTGAATTATACCAGGAATGGCAGACACTGTGGATCGCATATCAATTTTCTTTCCTTTCCTTGAATAGAAAGAGAATGAGAAAAGTGCCTTTGCGCCTGAATCCAGGATCCTTGTTCTGACAGCTTCAATGCCGTATCCTGAAAATACCGGCACAGCCACAGCCCCTATCCTCAGTATAGAATACAGGGCAACAACCCCTTCCAGCGATGGAGGCATGTAGATGCCAACTCTGTCACCCTTCCCTATGCCCGCCTGCAGGAGAAAACCGCCGAGTTTGCCCGTCACCCTGTCCAGCTCCATGAAGCTCATGGCGCCGGAACTGCCGTCCTCAGTCTCAAACTTCACTGCGGGCCTGTCCGAATAAGAATATTTCTCCACACAGTTATGGGTAATGTTGATGCGGCCATCAATGAACCATCTGGTCCATGGCTTTCCCTTGCTATCATCCAACAATTGTTTATACGGTCTTCTAAATGTTATGCCGCAATCCTCAACCACCGCTGGCCAGAACCATTCCGGATCTGAATCAGCCCTGTCGTAGAGTTCAGCAAGTGTTTGTATTCCATGTTTTTTTGCTAATTTCATTATGTTTGTTGACTGCGGGTCTGGTGGAGTATAGACCATTTCCGACATAAACACCATACTCCTGGACAAAACAATAATTTTGCGATCACTGCCCGCATCCAGAGATTGAGGCTATGATATTTTATCTCACCTTGGAAACGGCGAGGGTGTGCAACAGTTTTATGCTATTGTGGCATTAATATTCATGACTTCAAGGATTTTAATGCATGTGGGGCCATCCATTGGCAATTATGATGTGCTGTCGGCTGCTGTTCAGCCAAACATAGGTTTCGCCTCGCCTGAATTCAACAGTGCAATGAAGGATTCGCTTGACGGTTTCAGGTATGTTACAGGATCTGACAGCTCATACACCCCATTCATACTGCCCGGAAGCGGAACAGTAGCTATGGAGAGCGTCATTTCATTCATACCCCGCGGATCCCGTATACTCGTGGTGAGCAATGGAGTCTTCGGAGATCGCTGGGAGGCCATATTTTCCAGATATCCTCTGGAGATAAAGGTGCTGAAGGCTGAGGCGGGAAAGGCTGTCCCCCTTGAAGACATTGATCGTGAAGTATCTTCCGGCAAGTATTATGCAGTGGCAATGACGCAGGTTGAAACCAGCACAGGCGTGCGCCTCGATGTTGCATCTGTTGCAAAGGCTGTCAGGAAACATGTTGAACTGGTAATCGTGGACGGAGTTGCAAGCATAGGTGGAGAGGCCATGAAAGCATCGCAGTGGGGCATCGACGTATGCCTTACAGCGAGCCAGAAGGCCATGGGGGCCCAAGCAGGAGCCGGTCTTCTGGTGGCATCTCCAACAGCAATGGAGAAGCTCAGGGGCGAGTCCATAAGCGGCTATTTTGCCGATCTCAGAAACTGGTCCGACATAATGAATAAGTTTCTTGCAGGAGGCGGCGGATACTTCGCAACTCCGCCAATAGGTACAGTATTTTCAATACAGAAAAGCGTTGATCTGATCAGAACGGAGACCATGGAGGCAAGGGTAAGACGCCACGAGATATGTTCACAGGCATTCAGGGCCGGCATAGAACACCTGGGGCTGGAAGTTCTGGCATCAGAGAAATTGAGAAGCAACACTGTTACCGGCGTGATCGTAGGCGGCATAAATATTGCGGATTTTCTGCAGAGATGCATTAAGAGAGGGGTAGAATTCGGCGCTGGTGTGCATCCTGCTGTGAAGGACAGGTATTTCAGGGTAGGACACATGGGATGGGTACAGCCCGCACACATTGTGGCCGCTCTTAATACAATAGAATCTGCACTGGGAGAAATGGGGAAGAAAGTTGAGGCAGGAAGTGCATTGGCCGCCAGTGAAATATTCTCCCGTCATTCCGGGATCTGAATCTTTAATAAATGGCCGAATACGCATTTTTCAGGTTCACGGCTCTTCACCGGTTAGAATTTTGTTCTCAGGTCTCATAGCAGTTTCTCCCGCTATTGGGATCTTTGTCATGGATATGAGACCTGAATGAAGTACTGCTGAGATATCATCAACCATGCCTGAAATTTCTGGTATTTCCTGAACGGGCACAATTTGGAAAGATCCCATTTTTTCCGTCCTGTAATTGAAAATAATTTCTCTTCTGTACAGGGGAAACCTGGAGAAAGGTACCTCTACAATTCCAGTATTTTCGTCAACCTTATCCGGGAAGTTGACGCTGATCATCCCGACGACGCGTTTGCTGGAATTCAAAAAATCTGAAACAATTCTGGATGCAATCCTGCCCCCTTTTTCGTAAGTTTCTAATCTGTTGCGGTTCTCGGCTGTAACAAACTGGGAAAATGCGAATGAAGGTAAACCCAGCATTGATGCCAGCAGGGCTGCAGACATTGTGCCACTGTTGAAGATAATTCCATAGCCGGCGTTTATTCCGGCATTTGTGCCGCTTACAACAGCATCTATCCCACCAGGGGATAGGATATTCATGGAAAGCAACACGCAATCTGCCGGCGTTCCTCGTACAGAATAGGCGCGGCATCCATCCAGATCCATCTTCACATATTCAATGGACTTGGACAGGGTTATTGACATTCCAGATCCGCTCATTTCCTGGGAAGGCGCAACAATAACAACATCGATTCCAGCACTCCGCAGGCATTTTCCCAAAGACCTGATCCCGGGGCTGAAGATTCCATCATCGTTTGTAAGAACTATCATTGTTTGACACCTGTTTTCTCAGCATTCTGTGATTTTCCAGAATGTTGCATCATTTCCCCTGATGCCTTTTCCAGACCTTCTCTGGCTGTTTCAGGGATCCACACAAGAGTGACAATAGCAGCAACTACGGCAATAGCTCCGAGAAAATATACAGCAAAAGATTCGCCATAAACACCGAAAAGATAGGGGAAAATGAATGTAGATACTGCAGCGCCAGTCCTTCCGGATGCCACCGTTAGAGCCTGTATGGTTCCTCTGATCTTTGTTGGGGCAAGTTCAATGCCAAGAATTCCAGAGGCTGTAACTGAACCCGGACCTGCTTGCTGAAGCAGATTCTGAGATCCATAGAGCAAAAGTGCAACTGCAGGTATTGCCGTTATTCCAGCAATGTGATTGTACACTCCGAAGGATACCAGAGCAACAGCCATTCCAATGAATCCAGCAATCTGCAGCGGTTTTCTTCCCCTCTTATCTATTAGTGAGAGGGCCACGAGGCCCCCGGGCACAACAAAGAATCCCTCCATCAGAAGCTGAAAGTCGCCAGGATTTATTCCGAGGCCTTTTGCGATGAGACTGGGCCCGAAGAGAATTCCGGCATAGGCCACCATGTCGAACAGGAACCACAAAATCGAAGCAGTCAGGAAAACCTTCCACTGCTTCCTGAGGTAGTACCCAAAACCATTGTCATCTTTCATTATGGTGGCAGGATCCACATTACTGCCGCTTACCCCGTGTATGACTTCAGCTGCTCCCGACCGATCCCCTTTGATTCTACCCAGATATCTGGCCGTTTCCGGCATTTTTCTTCTGAGGTATATTACGGCAACTGCCGGAACAGACCCTGCTGCCAGCACAACCCTCCAAAGTATGGAATCGGACACGATTCCATGCAGACCAAGGTAAACCATTGCTGCCACTGTTGCCCCGAAGCCCCAGAACAGCCCAAATCCAAGGGCAATTATTTTACCGCGATCTCGGGCGTTTGCGTGTTCTCCCATTATCATGGGCGAGAGCACATAGTCTGCTCCAACGCCAATTCCCAGGACTGTCCTGATTAGGATCAATTCAATGGGATTGGCAGCAAATATCTGCAGAACGGCTGCAACTGCCATAATGGTCACATCAAGCCCATAAAAACGCTTTCTGCCTTTATTCGCCAGGAGGCCAAAAATCAGGGCACCCATCACTGCGCCTATAAGGGCGGATCCGGCTAGAAGGGATGACTCTATCCCAGTCAGGCTCTTAATTCCGAAGGATAAAAGCACCAGTGGAAGAACTATGCCTATGGACGAAAGGTCATATCCATCAGTGAAGACTCCCATCCCTGTTGTAACTAGGCTCTTCCAGTGAAAGAAGCCTAGTTTCTTGTTATCCAGATATACATAAGGATCATCTGACATTTTGTCACCATAATGTCAGAGGCGGAGGAGATATTTATTTAATTAAAATAATTAATATATATGACAATATCTATATATGGTATATAAGCAACCCAAATATAATAAAAGGGCCAGCTTTTGATTATGACGCCAAGCTTATATTACCTGTGAGGAATAGCGCCTGATCTCTTGAATGGCAGCATTTATGAAAGGGAACTGTCCGGAATACTATCCGGCAATGAGAACGTCATATCGAGGTTGCTGAAGAGACTTGATCCTCCATCTCAGGATGCGCTCAGATCCATAATAACGCGCCCTTTTTTTGTCACGCGTTCAGCAGGCTCTCTTGGTGCAGACCTTATTGCGCTCAGGCATGATTACTCCATGATAATAGAGGTGAAATCTTCAGTGAACGATACAATAATGTTCACAGAATCTTCAGGGCAGAGGCAGGATCAGGCTACCCGCCTCAGGGACCTCTGCCAGCGTGCCGGGCTATTTGTCGTGTATGCCTACAGGCTGAAAAGCGTTGGCGGCGACCCGTGGCGCATATTCACCATTCCTGCCAGCCCACAGGGGAGAATACGCCACCTGTATGAGATAATTCCAGACGTGGGTGAAACAAGAAATGGCAACTTTATTTTAAAATGGGCTGAGGGCATGCCCCTCACAAAACTGATAGACTACATGAATCAGGAAATTTATTGAGAGGCCACAATGGCCTTCTCCAGGGCTTCCACACCCATATCTATCTGGTCTCTTGTTATGTTCAGTGCCGGAATCAGCCTTATGGCGCTCAGGCCTGCGGACAGCACAATGAGGCCATTCTCGAGGGCTTTAAGTTCAACGGTGTCTCTGTATTTTGTGGCGGGTTCTCTTGTTCTTCTGTCCTTAACGAAGTCAACAGCGAGCATCAGCCCGATCCCTCTTACATCCCCTATGATTTCGTGCTTCTCCTGAAGCTCAAGAAGGCGCTTCTTGAAGTAGTCTCCCTGTTTTGTGGCATTCTCCAGCAGGTTCTCGCTTTTTATTGTGTCTATGACTGCAACGGCTGCAGCACTGGCAAGAAGGTTTCCGCCAAATGTGTTTGAGTGCAGCCCTGCCTCAGCGAAATCCAATGAACTCTTTACCACGATTGCACCCATGGGGATGCCATTTGCTATGGCTTTTGCAAGACCTATGATCTCGGGTTCCACTCCGAAATGCTCTGAAGCGAAAAATTTGCCAGTTCTGCCCATTCCGGTCTGCACCTCATCCATTATCACCACGGCGTTGTTCTCATCAGCCAGTTTCCTGAGTTTCTTGTGGAAGTTCTTTGGAGGAACGATATATCCGCCCTCTCCCTGTATGGGTTCCACCAGGAATCCGGCCAGATTCTCTCTTGGAAGATATGTGCGCAGCATGTACCTGTCAATGAAATCAATAACGCGGTTTTCCAGTTCATCAGGTTCCTCGTAACCATCTATGTTGAAGGGGTTCCTGTACGGATTGGGGTAAGGTGCGTGCTCAACTCCTGGCATAGATGGGAAGAAGCCCTTGTGGTGGATCGCCCTGGATGCTGTGAAAGACAGTGCACCCTGGGATCTTCCATGAAATCCCCCTATGAAGCCTATGAACTGCTGTTTTCCGGTATGTGCCTTGGCGATCTTTATGGCTGCTTCCGTGCTTTCCGTTCCGCTGTTTGTAAAGAAGACCTTTTTCTGGAAGTTTCCAGGAGTTACGCTTTCCAGTGCTCTTGCCGCATCAACCTGAATCTTGTAATAGAAGTCTGTGCCCGCAAAATGCCAGAGCCTGTGAAGCTGCTTTTCCACAGCCTCAGTAATCTTCGGGTTCACGTGCCCCAGATTAGTGACGCTGATGCCCGTTGAAAAGTCCAGGTAGACATTGCCGTCAACATCCTGGATGAAGGAGCCCTCACCCCTTTCTGCAACTACGGGTAGGGATTTTGTGCTGGTCACCATATATTTTTCATCATCCTGGATAATCCTGCTTGCCTTTGGGCCCGGTGGGGTCACCTTTATTGATATTCTGTTCAACTTTTCAGATTTTTCAACATCTTTCATCATGGTTCTCAAATACTTATATTTGCCAATAATATATATCTTGTTGAAAGAAAAACGGATGTATAATACGTATTTCGTACTAATTATAAAATAAAGAAGCCTATTTATCTCTCATTTCACTTCACTCAGGATGGACATATCTGAGAAGATCATCAAAACACGGGATTTCTATAGGGATGAGCTTACAGATATGGAATTTTATTTCAGGCTGTCAAAGCGCATAAAGGACCCATGGCTCAAGCAATCTCTGGAACGGCTTTCTGCCATAGAAAAAGAGCATTCTGAGTTCTGGAAGTCCTATCTTGAAAGAAATGGTGAGAATGTGGATAACCTTGGGCCAAGGGGGTTCAGGGTCTCACTCCTGCTTTTTCTGCACTGGATTCTCGGCACTGGGCTCACAGCAAAGATAATGGAGCACGGTGAGGTTGAAACTGTGGCTTCATACAGAAGGGCAGGCCCGCTTGCTGCTGATGATCCTGAGTTCAAAGCCGGTCTTGAGAAGATAATTGATGACGAGGTTGAGCATGAGGATGTATTCAGTTATACTCTCGACCAGAGCAGGGAGCAGCTGGAGCGGAACAGAAATGTAATATATGGCATCAGCGACGGTCTGGTGGAGGTACTAGCGGCACTGGCTGGCCTGACAGCCATAATTTCAGATCATATATATGTCGCCATGGGCGGACTCATTGTGGGTGTAAGCGGTGCAATGAGCATGAGTGTGGGGGCATATCTTGCCACAAATTCAGAAGCGCAGTTCAAGATATCGCAGCTTCGCAGGAATGCAATACTTAACAACGAAGTGCGAGACGATTCAAAGGTCCAGAAATACAGAAATGAGAGCAGGAGGGCGGCAATTAATACAGGAATGTTCTACATCCTTGGCGCTGCAATCCCAATAATACCATTTCTTTTCCTTCCTGTGCTTTATGCGCTGATACTTTCAGTGATTCTCGTGGCATTCTCCCAGGCTATATCAAATTCAATCGTTGCAATATCTATGAACATGAGCGTGAAGAAGGAGGCACTGAAATCAGCAGCGCTTGCGCTTCTTGCTGCATTTGGCTCATTTCTTGTGGGGCAGATATTCCACCTTGTCTTCCACATTTCCATTATCTGATTTCCCACAGGCATCACCCAGAAATCAATTCCAGATCAAAGAATCTATTCCGCAATCCATGGAATTTTAACTATGGATTCCGGAGCGGGTGCAGCATATAATATTTGAAGCCTATGGAGACTACGGTGCCTTGAATGAAAAAAATGATTCCTGCACTCCCATGAATAGGTATATTATGAAGAATCCATTAGCATTCTCATGAATCCGCCCTCCATAGTGATACATAACCTGGTCAAGCATTACGGTGAAACAAGGGCTCTGGACGGTGTTGACATGGAGATCAGCCCGGGAGAAATATTCGGTCTTCTGGGCCCGAATGGTTCAGGGAAAACAACTCTTTTGAGGATCATATGCTCCATACTTGATTATACGTCAGGTTATGTAAGGGTCTCAGGCATGGACGTCTCCAAAGACAGCCTGAAGGTCAAGCAGATTACAGGATACGTACCGGAAACCCCCGTGCTTTATGAATCCCTGACACCCACTGAATTTCTCAATTTTATAGGTTCAGTGAGGAGAATCGATCACGAAACTCTGGCAAAACGCATAGAGGGGTTTGCAAGTGCATTTGAAATAATGGAAAATATGAACACTTTCATCGGGTCGCTTTCATTTGGAACAAAGCAGAAGGTGGCAATAATTGCAGCATTAATTCACGATCCTGAAATCATAATTCTTGATGAAGGCATGAATGGCCTAGATCCACGGTCTGCAAAAATATTGAAGAACCTGCTGAATGATTTTGCGTCGAGGGGCAGGACAGTCATATTTTCGACACACGTTCTGGAAGTTGCAGAAACCGTGTGCACCAGGATATCAATTATCTACAGGGGAAAAATAGTGGATACAGGGACACTGGAGGAATTGAGGGAAAAATCTGGCACATCTAAACTTGAAGATATATTTCTGAATATAACTGGAGAGGGCAATCTGGGCTCTGTCATAAAATCCTTGAAAGAGACAATGTCTTCATGAATCACGATATATTTGAACTGAGCAGGCGTATAGTTGCTGAACAGCGATACCTGGCACTGAAGGATTCTCCGAAATTCCAGGAAAAAACTGGCAGATCAGCAACTCAGGGGGCAAGGTATATTGAACGCCTCATATTCGTAACGTATGGCGTGACGGCAATTTCCATGATTGCCTTCTCATCATTTCTGACGTATACACAACTGCGGCTTCAAGACCCCATCGATCATCTTCAGACTCTTTCACTTCTTCTTTATGCTTATATTTTTCTCATCAGCCTGTACAGCTTCATAATGTTCACAAACATAGTGCGCACCTACAGACTTTTTGAACCGCTCAAGCCTCTACCAACAAGGATCGGGCATCAGGTTCTTCCACTTTCGTGGTTTGTATTCACCGGTTCCTCAAGCCTCTTTGTAATAATTCCTATCCTGTGGGCATACATTCATCTCACTGGAAATATACTTTCTGCTTTTACAGGCGTACTATGGGCTTTCATAATGCTCGGGCTTGGATACACGGCCGGCAGTGC
>JAJZAW010000059.1 GCA_021799185.1 Thermoplasmata archaeon | reverse complement strand
TGAACCAGCGACCTCCAGATCTTCAGTCTGGCGCTCTCCCTACTGAGCTATCACGGCTTGACAGCTTATGGTCTCAGTTTATATAATATTTCACATTGAGGCGCGGCTTATATTTCATAAAACAATGATCAATGATGTTAATTTCAATGCATCATGCTTTTTCCAGGACATCATTCCCACTTGAATTTCATTCTGATAAATCGCCGGCATTTTTTGTCACCCGGTTTCTCAGTGTCAAAGCTTCGTGTCATTATTCAGCTGGGCAAATCCGTATACGGGTGAAATGAATGGATTGCATGGATGTGTCTCTGCTCTGACCAATAAACAAGGAAAAGAAAAGCGACTTACCAGATCATTGCTCTTTCTTACTGAAATGGGTTTTGTGCATATGGCCACATTGAATCCTGAGCGATCTAAATTTCGCATACAAAGGCAAGAAGTATAAATAACATAGTATAGATTATAGCTAGAGATTTACTTGTCAGAGGAAACATTCGGTGATATGTTCCGGAACATAAGAACTGATGACGCCATCAGGATGGGCACTTCATTTCTCATATCTGGTTTCACATCATTTATCTGGATATCGCTTCCGTTTTTTCTGCAGGAGAATCACATACCTCTGTTCTATCTTGGACTAATATATTCAATAGCAGTTCTTTCTGCAGTCCTCATAAGGCTTCCATTGCGCTTTTATAGCGATAGGGCAAGGAGCGATCTACTTCCCACCATCGGGCTTCTGCTCACAGGCATTTCAATGAGCCTGCTCTTCACAGTTAAGACCATAGGTGGAATTGTACTGGCATTTGTGGTACTTTCTCTTGCTGTGGCTGCCTACAGATCTTCCAAGAACGCCGGCAGAGCAAAAGGCCTCAGAAATATGGAGCCCATGAGGAACATGTACAGCCAGGACATAATTCCCAACACAGGAATTTTCATAGTTCTGATTTTTGCGGCACTCTTCGTCGGTGGGAGTGTGGGAGAATTGTACGGAATCATGTCGGTTATTGCGTTGCTTGCCGGTTTTATTGTACTGATATACCGCATCACGAACGGCACAAGATCAACTGGTGCAACTTCACCCAGACCAATACGCCAGATGATTCGTTCATCATTTGAGCCCATAAAATCCCTTGATATGATCACGAACAGGAAGATCATGATACCATACATAGCAATACAGTCCCTTCTCTATCTTTCCATTTGCATTGTGGCAGTATTTCTTCCAGCAATGGGTCTACATGACGGTGTCAACAGGCAGGAAGTATTTCTGATATTCGCGGCATTTTCCGTAATTGCATTTCTTCTGGACAGGAGCGCAGCTCTGATACCCATGAAGTTCGTCAGGGACACGTTCTACATGTTCAGGCCGATATTTCTCATCATTCCTCTTCTGCTTCTTTCCCTGATATCTTCAAGTGTGATCTTCATAATTGGATACTTCACACTTCTTCTTTGGGTTTTCTCAGATTCCATGTCATCGGATGTCGTGTTTTCCATGATGCCTGAAGGAGATCGAATCCGTGCTCCAATAATAATGGGATTTCTTTCCATACCCATCAGCATAATCGGGCCGTCACTGGGATCGATATTCTGGCTCGGATCGCCAAGATTGCTTTACGGTGTTGCGATCCTTCCAGCTGCAATATCCCTGCTTCTTGCAATGATGGCTTTTCAGAACATAAGCAGGCGCAAAACTGACACCCCCGCAAGGTCTGAATAAAATCTGGCAAAAAGTTATAATTTGCCAAATCATCAGAAATGGAAGGATGAATAGGTTAAGTGAACAGGCTTCCACAGTTGGCCCTGAGTGTGGTGTGCGTAAAGTTCAGAAATGCCCGAAGTAAAAATGTTGCTGAGGAGACGTGAGATAGTATGATACCTGGAAAGATGAATTCACGGGAAATGAAGAGAATGATGGCACAGATGGGGATAAAATCAACGGATATGCCGGATGTTAAGACCGTAATATTGAAAGGAGCCACAAAAGATTACATGATCAGTGACGCGCAGGTTATGGTCATAGAAGCTCAGGGGCAGAAGACCTTTCAGATAATGGGAAATATGAAAGAAATTCCTAAGACAGAAACTGCAGCACCATCGGGACCGGCGTTTCCAGAGGATGACATTAAGCTGGTTATGGAACAGGCATCCGTTGTGAGGGAAAAGGCCATCGAAGCTCTGAAAAAGGCTGGCGGAGAGCCGGCAAAGGCCATAATGGATCTGCTCCAGAAATGATTGATATCAGGGAAATACTGCTTCCAAATATCCCGGACGATAAAGAGAGGGAAGAAATTAGCAAAATAACCGAAATACTGATTTCCGGGATAAGGCGAATTCTTTCAAGGGATGGAATCGAGGCCACTCCGGTGCTTGTGGGATCCACTGCCAAACACACAAACCTGAAGAATGCCGATATAGACATTTTTATGGTTTTTGACAGGAAATACACGGAAAGGCAGATGGAATCCATTGGTCTAAGAATTGGCCATGAGGTTCTGCCGGATGGCACGGAAAGGTATGCCGAGCATCCATATGTTTCCGGGCACATAAATGGGAGAAAAATCGATATTGTCCCTTGTTTTAAAATCGAAAAAAACACAAAAATAATAAGCTCTGTAGACAGAACCCCCCTGCATACTGAATATGTGTTAACTCACCTTGACGAAAAAAGAAGAAACGATGTTCTTGCCCTGAAGCTCTTCATGAAATCAATCGGAGTTTACGGGTCAGAGATACGGGTACAGGGATTTTCAGGATACGTATGTGAGCTTCTGGTCATTAATTTTGGGAGCTTTCAGAAAGTTCTGGAAAAATTCTCATCCCAGAAGGGGCAGCTCATAATACCTGAAACCACTGCACTTGCAGCGAAGTACAGTTCTCCTGTGATCATAGAGGACCCCACAGATTCATCAAGGAATGCGGCTGCTGCCATAAGCATGGAAAATTATTCCATAATGAAAATTGAGAGCAGGCTATTCCTGCACAGCCCATCCCAATCATTTTTTATGAAGCCTGACCAGGAAAAGCCCCTTCCATATGTTGAACGTGGCACCTGCGCCAGGATCATCATTCTGCCAAGGCCCGATCTTGTGGATGACGTAATATATAGCCAGGCGCAGAGGGCAAAAAAGATACTTGTTGAGCATATTGTTAACCTGGGCTTCCATTACATTGATTCTGACATCTACGTTGGAGACAGGATTGAAATAATCATCGAGACTGAGGCTGCACAACTTCCAGCTGTCAAAAAGCATATTGGCCCGCCAGTTGACACCCCAAATTCAATGGCATTCATAATGAAATGGAAGGATGTGAAATCCATCAGAGGCCCATATGTTTGCGATGACCGGATCTGCGTTGATGCTCCATCAGGCATAAGGGATATTGATACAGCAATTTCGTCAGCGCTTTCCTCGGCAAGCATCGGCAAAAACCTCGATAGGGTAAAGGGTGAAGCAAGAATCATTGACCCATCAGGATCAAACGCATCCTATATGGTGCTGGGCAAATTCTACTCCAGAAGGATAAGACTTTAGAAGTTTCAGAGGACACCGGCAATCTGCATTTTATCGTCCACCTGAAAATATCTCCATTAAGGTTACATCATCTGTCTGGCTTATGGTATCCATTCTTGTGACCGGAACACCGTTCCTCAGGCATATATATCCTTCCTCCCTGAGGTTCAGCTTCCTTAACAGCTCCTCCACGGTGCACGGTTTTTCTATGGTAGTTTCGTATTTTGATCTCCCAACTATCCTGACTGACATACCCGCTCATAGCCCCGGGCAGATTCGAACTGCCGTCTACGGATCCAAAGTCCGGAATGCTTGGCCACTACACCACGGGGCTGTGGCACCATGAGATTTTTGAAGCTAATCTACTTTTTGCCGGCGGAATCCTGTCCTCATGACCCCTATGGCCATTCACACGGCTATCAGCATTAATCCGCTTCATGGCAGCAAATTGCATTCCGGGTGACGCCAACTTGCCTTTCTGGCTTTCCCATGATTAAAGCCGAAATTCCGTTGGGTTCATGTTCGGAACATGCCAGTGACGGTTTTCTTCACCCTTCTCCAGGTGTTGTTGGTATATCTTTCGCCTCCGGAAACAAGGCCACGCTCGTGATAACCATACTGTTCCCAGTACCCATCCTCATATTCTGCAATCAGTTCAATTTCCGTGAGCCACTTGGCGCTTTTCCAGCCATACAGATCTGGCATGAAGGGCCTCGCGGGGAATCCCTGTTCAATCCTCAGAGGTTTGTCATTCATCCGCAATGCAACAATAGCATCGTCTTTCAGCGCGTATTCAATGGGCACAGGTGTACTGTATCCATCCGCGCATCTGAACATTACCCATTTGGCATCCGGCGATGGCTCTGCCTTTGCTATGATGTCTGCAAGGCTCGGGCCTGCCCACCTGACGTTCTGTATGCTCCATGCGGTCACGCAGTTGAAATCGCTTATGTATTCCAGCCAGGGCATTTTCATTATCTCTTCGTGGCTTAGGGCATAGGGTTTTGCCACAAGCCCTGAGATCTTAAGATTCCAATGTTCTGCACTGATGGTGGGCTCTCCAAGCGCGGAATAGATTATCCAGTTGCTGATGTACCTCTGCCCAGGATTTTCAACATCAACTTTCTTGAGTTCCATGCTGGTGTGTATTCATTCCGATTATTAAGACCATGCAAAAAACGTCAAAACATATTTTACTGTTCTAGCCATTACTTTACCGGGATGAATATATTATGACCAGTAATCTTCTGGATATCGGCAAGGTTGCCGCAAAGTTAGGATTAACAGAGAATGACCTGGAAAGGTATGGAAGCAGCATGGCAAAGGTAAGCCTGGAAGTCCTTAAGAGGGTCCAGGACAGGCCAAGAGGCAAACTCATCCTGGTTACCGCCATGAACCCAACCAAGGAGGGTGAGGGAAAAACAACAACCACAATAGGTCTGGGCCAGGCCCTTAACAAAATGGGCAAGAAAGTTGCCATTGCAATCAGGGAGCCATCTCTGGGACCGTGCTTTGGCATAAAGGGTGGCGCTACCGGTGGGGGAAAATCCACTGTGGAGCCCAGTGAAAGGATTAATCTAATATTTACAGGCGATTTTCCGGCAGTCTCCGCTGCGCACAATCTGTTATCGGCCATGATCAACAATCACATTTACCACGGGAACAAACTGAGAATTGACCCGAGAAAAGTTACTTTCCCGAGGACAATCGACATGAATGACAGGTCACTCAGGGACATAATTGTTGGTTCTGACGGCAGCGAGTCAGGAGTTCTTATGAAGGACAAGTTTGTAATCACTCCAGCTTCGGAAATAATGGCAATACTTGGCCTTTCCAGCAGTTATTCTGATTTGAAGCAGAGGCTCTCAAGGATACTCGTGGGATACAGTTTCGACGGAAAGCCTGTTTTTGCCGGCGATCTAAAGGCGAACGGCGCCATGGCTGCTCTTCTCAGAGATGCGCTGAAACCTAACCTTGTGCAGACGGCAGAGGGAGTTCCGGCATTTGTGCATATAGGGCCGTTCGGTAACATTGCCCATGGCACCTCATCCATAATCGCTGACAGAATGGCACTCAGCCTTACTGATTACCTGGTCACAGAGGCTGGATTCGGCTCCGAACTGGGAGGTGAAAAGTTCCTGGACATGGTGACAAGGATAGGCAATCTCCCGGTGGATGCAGTGGTTCTGGTGGCAACAATACGGTCAATAAAGCTGAATGCGGGTGTCAGCAACTCCAGGAATGAGGATGTTGCAGCAGTTGAGAAGGGGGTTCAGAATGTTCTCAAGCACGTGGAAATCCTCCGTAATTTCGGCATTGATCCGGTTGTGGCAATTAACCGCTTCCCAACAGACACAGAAAAAGAAATTGCAAAGCTTGAAGAAATACTGAAGAAGAGCAATGTAATATGGGCTTTGTCTGAGGTTTTCGCCAGAGGAGGCGAAGGCGGGCTGGACCTTGCAGGCAAGGTTGTAGAAAAGTTATCTAAGCCAGTTGGGGGAATCAAACGAACCTATGAGGAATCAGATACAGTCCAGAATAAAATCATAGCAATTGCAAAGAAAGTTTATGGGGCCTCAGAAGTAATATTCGAGAAGAAGGCGGAGAACGACCTTAAGAACATTGAGAAAATTGGAATGGGTAATGCTTATGTTTGCATGGCAAAGAATCAGTATTCACTAACTGATGATCCTAATATTCTGGGCTGGCCGAAGAACTTCAAAATTCATGTAAAGGCCGTTTCAATCTCATCAGGTGCCGGGTTTGTAGTTCCAATGCTGGGCGACATAATGACAATGCCAGGGCTCCCTACAGAACCTGCAGCAGTCAACGTTGATCTGACTGATGACGGCACAATTACTGGGCTGTTTTGAGCATTTCTTTTAAGGATTTTCTACCTTCCATTTTTATTATTAGAATCTTTGTGCAGAATGAACCTTGTGTTCAGAGGAAAAATAATTAAAATTTGATGCTGGAACAAAATTACTGGACAGTGATGGTGCCAGTCATCCATCCAACAGTTGACATTGCACCTGCCCATCCAGCTGGTCCTGATCCACAGGAAGCCTCACACTGCCAGGTATATGTGTTCTGGCCCTCTGTATGGAAGGAGAATTGTTCCACTGACTGTGGGAGCACAGGTACATTGAGATTCAAGCCAGCCACAGTGAAAGTGTGGGCAATGTCTGTATCGTTGACACTTGTGGTAGTCCAGGCACCCCTGATTGCAATCCCATTGTTCTGGAATGTTGAATTAATCAGGGTGTTGTTGACAATGGTTACCTGATCATTGACTGTACCTGTTACATCGGCATATTGTGAAGGTACTGTAGCTGTCCCGTTATCATAGTTGATAACTGTGACATCTATCAGAGAGTTGGCAGGAAGGAGAATGTTCCCGGAACTCAGGAGTGATCCGTTGCTCAGAACATAATAAGCTGGTTGATCTCCAGCGGCACTGTTGTAGTAGTTGTTCGTCGTGATTACAAGTGTAAGTTCATAGACCCCATTGTTTTCACCGGCAACAGGAGGCGCATAATTGGTCATATCCGGGTGGCTCACCACCAAACCGATGCCTACGCCTGCCACAATTACAACTACTGTTAATACTGAAAACAGAGTTTTATCGCTCATTTCCATATTTATCAATTCTGTTTATAGGCCCTAACTACATAAGAATAGCATCTCTTATTTGAAGAACAAAGTTTATATAGTTATTACAGGCAGGTCTCCATTGTTTACAAATATGCATTATGGCATAAAAGTTAGCAACACATGATTGGTCATGGCATGCGGTGAGATACATTTCGAATCTGTTTCTAGAAAAGCCCAGAAATATGGAATTTCCTGGAAACTATTTAATCTAATATTAAGCGGAATGCGGACAAATGATGAATAAATGATGAATAAATATATATATGTCAATGTGCATTGTATTGCTTAATGGCTGAAGAAGAAGTTATAGCTGAAAAATCAGATCGAAAATTGAAAATGAGTCTCAACACGTGGGACCTCTTGTTCCTCAGTCTTGGTGGAATAATAGGTTCAGGTTGGCTCTTTGCTGCATATGCCGCTTCTTCAATTGCAGGTCCGGCTGCCATTCTTTCATGGATTATTGGAGGTATAATCGTCCTCATCATTGCAT
Source organism: Thermoplasmata archaeon (assembly GCA_021799185.1). Taxonomy (GTDB): domain Archaea; phylum Thermoplasmatota; class Thermoplasmata; order Thermoplasmatales; family Thermoplasmataceae; genus UBA509. The sequence continues at coordinate 2,819 of JAJZAW010000059.1, read as the reverse complement.
TGAACTATGCAGAGCTGGGTGCTATGATACCTCGGTCGGGCGCAATTGTAAGATATGGGCAGTATTCACACGGGAATCTTGCAGGATATTTCATGGCATGGGCGTATTTCCTTTCTGCTGTGTCTGTGCCGGCAATAGAGGCTGAAGCCGTTGTGGAATACGCAACCCTTACATATCACACCTTTACAACGGTGCAGTTCTGCAGCCTCTAGGGATACTGTTTGCTGCTCTCCTGATGGTGTTTTTCTTCTTCCTGAATTATTTCGGGATAAGAGTGATGGGAAAAACAAATACTGGAATGACATGGTGGAAACTGATTCTGCCTCTGGTTACGATACTGCTTCTTATATCTGTCAGGTTTGACCTTGCAAACTTCACTTCTATATTCTCTGGAACATTCAAGGGGGTAAGTGTCACTTCATCAAGTTCTGGATTTATGCCATATGGTTTTGCTCCAGTAATGTCTGCCGTTGCAACCTCCGGAATCGTTTTTTCATTCCTCGGATTCAGGCAGGGGCTTGACTATGGTGGGGAATCCAGGACCCCTCAGAGATCGATTCCAATTGCAACAATCGGGTCGGTGCTGATCGGCATCCTTGTCTACGTTCTTCTGCAGGTTGCATTCATAGGAGCGATCAATTTTCATGCACTAGGAATTCCAAATGGTGCATGGGCACTTCTTCAGTCTAACCCGGCATTTCCATCAGCCAATTATAATTTTGCAACAGCGCCAATATACTACCTGAACGGAGCGCCGTTTGCCTCTATCGCTTCTTCAGTAGGGCTCGTAATGCTTACATACGTCCTGTTTGCTGATGCCTACGTCTCGCCAAGCGGAACACTGAATGTGTATCTCGGCACTTCCATGAGGACGCTTTATGGAACTGCTGCTCTGGGCTATCTTCCGAGCTCCATGCTGAAGGTTGACCAGAAGAGGCGCATACCTGTAATGCCCCTGATTGTATCCCTTATTGTCGGGATCATATTCTTTGCGCCTTTCCCGAGCTGGTACAAGCTGGTCGGATTCATAACCAGTGCAACTGTATTCACGTACCTGATTGGAGGTCCGGCCTTGAGGTCCCTTAGAAGGAATGCCAAAGAACTGAAACGGCCTTTCAAGCTTCCAGGTTCGTCCATACTTGCTCCACTGGCATTCATTGGTGCTTCCCTGGTAGTTTACTGGTCAGGCTGGCCCCTGGTAGGAGATCTGGCAATAGCCATATTCATTGGATTAATTGTTTATGTGGTATTCTTCCTGCTAAAGCAGAAAAGTGACCCGACCAGGCAGAGGATCCATACCTCTGAGTTCATAAAATCCGGTATCTGGGTTCCAGTCTACATAATAGTTCTATCCATTGAATCATTCATCGGCGAAACCACCCTTGGCGGTTCCAACTACGTACCGTATCCATGGGATTTAGTGATGGTCATAATAGTTGCAATTGCGTTCTACTTCTGGGCTGAACATAGCGGAATAAGAACTCAGGAAATAGAGGAAATTGTCTCACTGGATTCGCAGTACCTGACTTCGGACGAGGAGCCATTCGGCAGCAAGGGAGGTGCATGAAGATGAATAAGTACGTATCAGGCGCACTGATTTCAATAGTGATTGGAGCTATCGGGCTGGGTCTACTCATATATCAGACACTTCATACTGCTGGCGTAGGCGTGGATGTAAAGAAAATTCCGCCAATAGGCATCCTCTATGCATTTATATTCGCGGCAGGTGTTATCGCCGCCATAGCGCTCATAAGCCTTAACTCTAAATCAGTAGCAGTCAGGTAATAATTATCCTTACCACATTTTTATACATCACAAATTTTTAGATAATTTTTCATTCCATGGCCATGTTCTGCATTGTTATTTCAGCCTTATAAATTAAACGCTCTGTAACAATTTCACAGTGTAAACATTCAAGTCTATCTCTTAAAGATGAAATGTGAAAAAGAAGAAAAGTCAAACAGATTAAAAAAATGGTATTTACGGTGTGATTTTTATGGCTCTCGTGGGGCACACACTTTCGCATGCCATACAGAATATGCATTCGCTTTCCCTTACAGGATCGCACTTGTCTGTTCTGTATTTGTTCCACTCCGGGCTGCCTTTTTCTATTTTCTTGTCATTGCCAGTTCCCATCTGGCCGGGGTTAAGCTCCCATTCGTAAAGAGTCACAGGGCATACATCCATGCATGCTCCGTCAGCTATGCAGGTTTCCCAGTCAATAGCAACGTGTGTACCGTGGATACCCAATTTCGTGGGATACGGTTTACCTGCAGCATCCATTCTCTGCTTGCCTTCGGCCCTTACATCATGGTCATGATGTTTGCCAGTCACCGGGTAATTAGCATTATCTTCCAAAAAATTCTCATCAATTGGTTTAGGCTTGTAGTCTAGTGTTTCCAGTTTGACCAAATGATCACCTAATTCGATATCACCAGATTCCTATATAAATTATCTGGTGAACCCGCTTAGGTTTTTCCGGTTTACGATCATAAATTGACTGGTTCTTGCAGAGCATCCAATAAATCCCAAATTCAATTAATCTAAATGTGGCTGTGTCTGAATTATGATATCTCACATTTCCGTCAGGAAATGGAATGAGATTTGAAATTAGAGTTATATTGTCATTAATTTCTGATAAAAATTTATGTTATGGTGTAATATCCCATGTATGCCTAAAAGCGAGCCTCAGGTAATTAACCGGAAAGCTGTAGGGGATTTTGTAAGCTCATTCATAAGGCAGCTTAAATACAAACGCGAGGATTTCAAGACTATTGGAACGTTTGGAGGATTCACTTCACTGATAGATTTGGGGAATT